>DASTAF010000278.1:0-3700 GCA_035713005.1 Acetobacteraceae bacterium | reverse complement strand
CTTCGCCATCAGTCAATATTCTCCTACGGTCAGGGCCGCCCAACCGGAGCTTTTCTATGTTGCTAGTTATCATGGGAATGTAGGGAGGATGGAGGTTGATGGTCCGGCCAAACCCTTGCCCTTCCTGGACAAAGTCATCGATCAAAGCATCAGATTCTTCAACGGCCGGCGAAGTCGGCCAGAGCGTTCAATCTGGCCTTTGCCCTCCACCGGATTAGAGCCTCCGTCGTCAGGTGCCGTTGCCGCGGCGTATGAAATTTACGCTAACTCTATGGGAGAAAGCTTCACAACCGGCGGCCATCCGGCAAATTCCGTGGTCAAAGCCGGAAATGCGCGAGAGCAGGCCGACAGGCCGCCCGTGCTTCCGGATTCAAGAGCGATCGTCCTGCTCGGCTTGGGGCTGCTCGGCCTTGGCTTGGCCACGCGGGCGAAGCTGATCGAGCTGGTCTATGACGAAGCCGCTGAAGACCTCGGCGCCTTCCGTGGCGCCAGGCGCAGGGAGACGGCAATACCCAGTTCGAAGATGGATTCCGTTGTTCATAAATCCAGCGGCTTCATGCTGAAGAGTTATGGTCAGAGTTTCAGTTTGGGAATCAGGAAATGAATGTGCTTGCGAAATGCCCCAGATGCGGTTCCGGCATCCACTCAGGCTGGATAAGATGCGGAGATGATTGTCCGATGCGCGCCGAAGGACATAGCCAGGTAGAGGAGCGGCAAGTCGTCAGCGGCTGTGACAACGCGCTGTTCGGATTTCATGTCGAGGATATCGGGTCTGAAACCATCGAGAGTTTACACGCATGGTCCCGCCCGGAGAGAGTCAGGCCAGCTAAAAGGCATCAGCCCGGTCGGCCTGAGCCTGTCCTGTCCGAGATCGCCTGAACCGCAAGTTTCGACTCTTGCCGGTCGTCAGACTGAAAAAAAGAACCGGAAGGGCGCTGGCGCCGATTCCGGTTCAAAAGTATGGGAGAAACAGAAATTTTGTATACCACATACAGACTAAAAGCCAGCAAAATCGGCGGGAAGCTGACGGTCCAGCAATGCCCTGACGGAATGGTTCCCCATCCGGTACAACTGATCGCCTTCGGGAAAGGCAGGCTTCATCCGCGCAGGTGCCCGGGCACGGCGATCCGCTCGAAATCGCGCGCCAGCTCGCCCAGTGCCTCGCGCATCGCCTCTCCCTGCATTGCCCGGCCATGGCCGGTTATGACCAGCTCTGGCCGCAGCGCCTCCAGCCGGCGCACCGAGGCGGCGGCGGATGTCCAGTCAGGCGTGTAGTACCTCGGCGGGCCGTGCATCTCCGGCTTCTGCACGGCGACGGCATAGGCGGATTCCTGCCTCGTGGTGATGAAGGCGTCGCCCACGATCATCGCCCGGTCCGCCTCCCGCCAGAGCGAGACATGGCCGGGCGCATGGCCGGGCGTGTGAATCCAGTGCCATCCCTGCATGCCCGGCACGCTCCCATCATCCGGCAGGGGGCGCAGATGGTCCGAAACATCGATCGGCCCGCGCGGATAGAGCGGCGAGAGCACGGACATCACACCACCCCCGGCCTTCGGGTCGGGCGGCGGATAGGATTGGCCGCCGTTCAGGAAGGGAAGCTCCAGCGGGTGGGCATGGACCGGCGCGTCCCACCGGTCCGCCAGCTCCTTGAGCGCTCCCGCATGGTCGAAATGCCCATGGGTCATGACGATGGCGGCGGGGCGGGCATCGGCGCCGAAGCGCCCGGCGGCGGCCTTGGCGATGATGCCGGCGGTGCCGGGCAGCCCGGCATCGATCAGCACCCAGCCCCTGTCCCCGGCGTGAGGCGGGCCGTAAAACACCACGTTGACCATGGCGAGCCGCTTATAGGCGAGGTCGGGCGCGATCTCCCATATTCCCTCATCCCCCACCGTTCCGGCCTCGGCGGCTTCGTCCATCGGAATCTGGGACATGTTCCGTTCCTTCCTCGGGATGATCCAGGAGAGATCGGCGGCGGGCGGCAAATCTCAAATTAACTTCCGGTCACTCCGCCGCCATGCGGGGCTGGCCCTCCTGCTCGGCGTGCCAGGGCACGTCGATCACGATGGTCCGGGCGCTGCCTTCCTGCAGGATGGCGTTGCGCAGGTTGCGGGCCCGCAGGCTGTGCAGCAGGTAATCCCACCAGCGCAGCTTCACCAGTTCCGGAATCAGCACCGCCACCGTCCGGTTCGGATTGCGGTGCTCGGCCTGCCGCACCAGCCGGATGAGCGGCTTGAGGAAGCGCCGGTAGGGCGATCTCACCAGCAGCATGGAGGGCGGCCTGAAGCCGGCCTGGGACGCCGGAATCTCGACATTGTTCCGCCATTCCGCCCGCAATTGCTGCTCGTTCTCGTCGGCTTCCGGCCCCTGCATCGCGGTGAGATGGATGGCGGTGACATCGTCGGACATCCGCATGCCGAACTTCACCGCCTTCGCCGAAAGCGCGTTCCAGGTCTCGAACACCACGATGACGACGGGCGCCTCCTCGGTTTCGAATTGCAGCTTCCCATAGGCGAGCTGGCGCCTGAGGGTGGCGTAGTAGGCCCGGATGCGCCAGAGCAGGATGAACAGCGCCGGCACGGCGATCAGGGTGATCCAGGCGCCTTCGGCGAATTTCGTGATGATGATGATCCCCAGCGCGACACTGGTCAGCACCGCGCCGCAGCCATTGACGATCATGCGGGTGAGCCAGCCGCGCTGGCCGCGCTGGCGCCACCAATAGACGGCGATGCCCGCCTGGGACATGACGAAGGCGGTGAAGGCGCCGATGGCGAAAAGCGGGATCAGCGCGTTGGTGATGCCGCCGAAGGCGACCAGCAGCGCCCCCGCCGCCGCCGCGAGGCAGATGATTCCGGCGGTGAAGACGAGGCGGCGCCCCGGCAGCTCGAAGGCTTTCGGCAGGAAGCGGTCATGCGCGAGCTGCCGGCACAGGCGGGGAAAACCGGTGAAGCTGGTATTGGCGGCCAGGCTGAGCACCGCCAGCACCGAGGCGATGGCGATGTAATAGAGGATGCCGTTGCCGGTGATGGCATGGGCGAGCTGGGAGAGCACGCTCTGATAGCCCGGCTTGTTCTGGTCCATGGCGTAGATGCCGTAGAATTTAACCAGCCAGGCGATGCCGCCGAGCAGGATGGCGAGCAGCAGGACGATGGCCGAAAGCGTCCGGTGCGCGTTCTTCGCCGGCGGGTCCCGAAAGGCGGAGACGCCGTTGCTCACCGCCTCCACCCCGGTCATCGCCGTGCAGCCATTGGCGAAGGCGCAGAGCAGGATCCAGAGATCGAGCGCCTGATGCGATTTGGGGCCCGGCGGGGGCGCGATGACCGGAGTGGGGTGACCGCCGCTCCTCGCCACGAACCACAGGCCGATGCCAAGGATCAGAATCCAGCTGACCACGAAGATGCCGGTGGGGATGGAGAAGGTGACTCCCGCTTCGGATGTGCCGCGCAGGTTGACGAAGGTGACCAGCACCAGCACGGCGAGGCACAAAGCGAGGGTGTGCGGGGCGAGCATCGGCACGGCCGAGGTGAGGGCGCCGATGCCCGCCGAGACGCCGACCGCCACATTCAGCGTGTAATCCACCATCAGCGCCGTCGCCGCCAGCAGGCCGAAGGCGGGGCCGAGATTTTCCGAGGCGACCGTGTAGGCCCCGCCATTGGAGGGATAGGCGGTGATGATCTGCCAGTAGGAGGCATAGAGCACGAGC
>DASTAF010000277.1:0-2155 GCA_035713005.1 Acetobacteraceae bacterium | reverse complement strand
AGGTTTCAGGTACCTGTGGCCGCAAGGTCGTGGAAGTTCGAGTCTTCTCCTGGGCACCAGATTGAATGGAATGTAGAAGTTGATGGGCCAGACCCAGTTCGCCGGCAACGCCACCATCCATATCCATCAGCACGATCTGCCCCCGGATGTCTCCTTCGGGCCGATGGTCGCCATCGATACTGAAACAATGGGGCTGGACCCGAGGCGGGACCGGCTCTGCCTGGTGCAGCTTTCGGCCGGGGACGGCACCGCCCATCTGGTGCAGATCATTCCCGAATCCCTCGGCGGGCGGGGGGCGGACTGCCCAAATCTGAAGGCGCTGCTCACGGATGATGCCGTGGCCAAGCTGTTCCATTTCGGCCGCTTCGACATCGCCATGCTGTATCACGCGCTGGGCGTGCTGACCGCGCCGGTGATCTGCACCAAGATTGCCTCCAAGCTCGTCCGCACCTATACGGACCGGCACGGACTGAAGGATCTGTGCCGGGATCTGCTCGGCGTCGAAATATCGAAGCAGCAGCAGACCAGTGACTGGGGCGCGCCCTCGCTCTCCGCCGAGCAATGCGCTTATGCCGCCTCCGACGTGCTGCACCTGCATGCGCTCTGGGCGAGGCTGGAGTCCCTGCTGGCGCGGGAGAACCGGCTCGAACTTGCCCGCGAGTGCTATCGCTTCCTGCCCACCCGGGCGAGGCTGGACCTGCTCGGCTACGAAGAATCTGATATCTTCAGCCACTAACCCACTGTTTCTGCGGCAATTACATTTGGTTGCGCGAAGATGAGTTGACCCCATCATGCGGCATGCGCATTACAGTTCCATGGACAGCAACCCGACCACGGTCCAGGCGATGAACCGCGATGGCGATCTTGCGGTCGCCCGCGACGTGCTCGCCACCGAAGCCGCCGGTCTCGCCGCCCTCGCCGAATCGCTCGGCGCGGATTTCGAGGCGGCGGTCGAGGCGCTGCACGCGACATCCGGTCGCGTGGTGGTGACCGGGCTCGGCAAGTCCGGCCATGTGGCGCGGAAGATCGCGGCGACGTTCGCCTCCACCGGCACGCCGGCGCTTTATGTCCATCCGGTCGAGGCCAGCCATGGCGATCTCGGCATGATCGTGCCGGGCGATGCGTTGCTCGCCCTCTCCAATTCCGGCGAATCGGCGGAGCTTGCCGATATCGTCGCCCATGCCAGCCGTTTCGCGCTGCCGCTGATCGCCATGACCTCGCGGGCCGAAAGCGCGCTCGCCCGCGCCGCCACCATCCTGCTGCTTCTGCCTGCCGCGCCCGAAGCGGGACCCATCGGCCTCGCCCCCACCACCAGCACCACCATGCAGATGGCGCTGGGCGATGCGCTGGCCATGGCGCTGCTCGCCCGCCGGGGCTTCTCCGCCGCCGATTTCGGCAATTTCCATCCCGGCGGCACGCTGGGCGCGCGGCTGAAGCATGTGCGCGAACTGATGCACACGGGGAAGGAACTGCCGCTCGCCTCCCCTGGGATCACCATGGACCGTGCCATCGTGATGATGACGGAGAAGCGTTTCGGCTGCCTCGGCATCATCGATGACGAGCGCCGCCTGATCGGCATGATCACCGATGGCGACCTGCGTCGCGCCATGGCGGCGGATCTGCTTACCCGCAGCGTAGAACAGGTGATGATGCGGACGCCCAGGGTGATCGGGCCGGAGGCGCTGGCCGAGGAGGCGCTGCGCCAAATGACCATGGTGGAGCCGAAGGTGACCAGCATGTTCGTGCTCGATAAGGGGCGGCGGGTTCTCGGCATCATTCATATTCACGACCTGCTGAGAGCCGGCATCGCATGAGCCGGCTGCCGCCATCGGCCCCGCCGCGCGGGCAGGTCTTCGTCACCCTGGCGGACAGGCGCGGCGTGCAGCGTGTGGCCCTGCGCCGGCGGCGCCTCGCCGTCACCATCGCCAAGGCGCTGTTGCCGGCCCTCGCCTTGCTGCTGCTGGTTCTGCTCGCGGTGCTGCCCGACCTGCGCACCGGCGCCCGGGTTGGCCGTTTCTCGTACAAGACCACCGGCAGCCAGAGCGGCACCGTCTCCCGCATGAGCGGAGCGCGCTATCGCGGCGTGGACGCGCAAGGAGAGCCTTTTACTTTGACGGCGGCCAGCGCGATCCAGACCGACCCGAACCGGCTGGTC
>DASTAF010000276.1:0-5813 GCA_035713005.1 Acetobacteraceae bacterium | reverse complement strand
TTCAGATCGGTGACCGAGACGCCCGTCGCGATGTTCTGCGGCGAGATCATCTTGCCCATCACGCCGCCCGAGGAGTTGGTGGCGGCGATCAGGATCGGGCTCAGATGGAGCTGGCGGGCCGCCACCACCTGAAGATTGCCGAACAGGGCATTGCCGGAAGTGTCGCTGCCCGAGAGGAACACCGCGATCCATCCCAGGAAGGGCGCCACCAGCGGGTAGATCAGCCCGATGGACGAAACCGCGAGGCCGAGCGTGTAGGTGAGGCCGGAATAGTTCATCAGATAGGCGAGGCCGACGATCAGGCAGACGGTGAGGATCGCGATCCGGGTCTGCCGCCAGGTGAGCGCCACCTGCCGGAAGAATTCCGCCGGCGACATGGCGACGATCAGCGCGGTGAGGATGGCGGCAAGCAGGATGGCGGTGCCGGTGCCCAGAGGCTGGAAGTCCCACAGCGCGACATAGGGAACCTTGTAGAGGGTGATGAACACCGCCTTGTTCAGGCCGGGCCAGAAGATCTTGGTGTCGCCGATCAGGAAGACCTTGAAGATGGTCCAGAGGATCACGACCACCGAGACGAGCAGCCAGGGAATCCAGCCCTGCCAGCCGGCCACGTGGCTCATTTTGCGGTTGGCGATCACATCCGCGCGGATGGCGAAGCGCGCATCCGGCGCCGGGCGCCAGACCTTGAGGAAGGCGGTGGTCACGATGAGGGAGATGAGCGAGGAGAGCACGTCGGTCAGGCTGTAGTTCACGTAGTTCGAAACCACGAACTGGGTGCCGGCGAAGCTTGCCCCGGCGACCAGCAGCACCGGCCAGAGCGCGGCGATGGAGCGCCTGCCGCCATACACGCCGATGACGTAGAAGGGCAGGAAGAAGGCGAACAAGGGCAACTGGCGGCCGACCATGGCACCCAGAGTCGTCGCCGGCAGATGAGTGACCACGCCGAGCACGGTGATCGGCACGCCCAGGGCGCCGAAAGCGACCGGGGCGGTGTTGAAGATCAGGGTGAAGGTGAGCGCCTCAAGCGGCGGGTAGCCGACCATGATGAGCAGCGAGCTGGTGACCGCGACGGGAACGCCGAACCCGGCTATCCCCTCCAGCAGCGCTCCGAAGCAGAAGCCGATCAGCACCAGCACCACCCGGCGGTCGTTGGGAAGATTGTCGAGCACCCAGTCGCGGAAGGCGTCGAACCGGCCGGAGGCGACGGCGACGTTGTACAGCAGGATGCCGTTGAAGACGATCCACATCACCGGCCAGAGGGCGAAGGCGATGCCGGCGGCGATGCTGTCCAGCGCCAGGCCGATGGGGAACTGCCAGACCACGGTGGTGATGATCAACCCGACGATCAGCCCCGCCAGCGAGGCCTGCCAGGCCGGCCGGCGCAGGACGCCGAGCAGGATGAGCACCGTGGCGACCGGCAAGGCGGCCACGACGAATGACAGCGGCAGACTGCCTGCCACTGGTGTCAGCAATTGATGAAACATGTTTCTTCCCTGTTGTTCAGCTTTGGCTCATCCGGCTTATTTTTTAAGCTCTCCGATCAGTATGGCACGGAAATCGTTGACGTTAGTCAGCGTAGGGCCGGTGATTACCAGATCATCGAGCGCCGCGAAAGCGCTATAGCCGTCATTATCAGCAAGCAGAAGCTTCGGGTTGATCCCCGCCTCCGCCGCCCGGGCGGGAAAATCCGGGCCGAAGGCGGCGCCGGCATTGTCCTCGGTGCCGTCGATCCCATCGGTGTCGGCGGCGAGGGCATGGATGCCTGGATGCCCATCCAGCGCCACCGCGAGGGCGAGCAGGAACTCGGCGTTCCGCCCGCCCCTGCCCTTGCCGCGAACGGTGACGCTGGTTTCGCCGCCGGAGAGCAGGACGCAGGGCGGCTCGGCGGGTTCGCCGGACGCGGCGCAGGAGCGGGCGATGCCGGCATGGACGAGCGCCACGTCCCGCGCCTCGCCTTCTATCGCGTCGCCCAGCACCAGCGGCCGCAGCCCGGCCTCGCGCGCCAGGGCGGCGGCGGCGGCCAGGGACTGTCTCGGCGTCGCGATGACGATGTTCCGGGCATGAGCAAGGCGAGGATCGCCCGGCTTCGGGGTTTCCGACTCGGGATCGTCCAGCCACCGCGCCACCCGCTCGGGCACGCTGATATTGTACTTGCGCAGGATGTCCAGGGCATCCTGCCGGGTGGTGCGGTCGCCGCAGGTGGGGCCGGAGGCGATGACCGAGGGATCGTCCCCCGGCACGTCCGAGATGATCAGCGAGATCAGTGGGGCCGGCGCCGCCATGACGGCGAGCCTCCCGCCCTTGATGGCGGAGAGATGCTTGCGGACGCAGTTCATCTCGGTGATGCCCGCCCCGCTCAGCAGCAGGGCCTGGTTCACCAGGCGCTTGTCTTCCAGCGTCACGCCCGATGCAGGGGCCGCGAGCAGGGCGGAGCCGCCGCCGGAGATCAGGCAGAGCACCAGATCATCCGCCGTCAGCCCGCGCAGCAGGCCGAGAATGCGGGAAGCCGCCGCCTGCCCCGCCGCGTCGGGCATCGGGTGCCCGGCCTCGATCACCTCGATGCGCCGGGTCGGCGCGCCGTGGCCGTAGCGGGTGACAACCAGCCCCTCCAGCGGGCGGTCCGCCGGCCAGTGGGCCTCCACGGCCTGCGCCATCGAGGCGGCGGCCTTTCCCGCCCCGACCACGATGGTCCGGCCCCTCGGAGGCTCCGGCAGATGCGGAGGCACGCAATGCAGCGGAGAGGCCGCATCGACGGCGGCGCGGAACATCCGCAGCAGCAAGTCCCGTTCGTTCAACGCCATGCCCCTCCCCTGCTCGAAGCCGCCGCCCGGCTATGCCTGTTTCGAATCCTGCGCGGCGTTCTGGCCGATCTCGAAATTGGCCAGCCGCTCCAGCACCCGCACCATGCCGGAATGGTCCCAGGCCTTGCCGCCGCAGGCCGCGGCGGAGTTGAACAATTCCTGGCAGGTGGCGGTGTTGGGCAGGCTGAGGCCCAGGCTCTTGGCGCCCTGCAGAGCGAGGTTGAGGTCCTTCTGGTGCAGCTCGATCCGGAAGCCGGGGTTGAAGTTGCGCTTGACCATGCGCTCGCCATGCACTTCGAGGATGCGCGAATTGGCGAAGCCGCCCATCAGCGCCTGCCGCACCTTCGCCGGATCGGCCCCGGCCTTAGAGGCGAAAAGCAGCGCCTCGCCCACCGCTTCAATTGTCAGCGCCACGATGATCTGGTTCGCCACCTTGGTGGTCTGCCCGTCGCCATTGCCGCCGACCAGGGTGATGTTCTTGCCCATCAGCTCGAAGATCGGCTTCACCTTGGCGAAGGCCGCCTCCGGTCCGCCGACCATGATGGTCAGGCTCGCCGCCCTGGCGCCGACATCGCCGCCGGAGACCGGCGCATCGAGATAATCGCAGCCCAGCTCGTTGATGCGCTTCGCGAACTGCTTGGTCTCGATCGGCGAGATGGAGCTCATGTCCACCACGATCTTGCCCGGCGTCAGCCCCTTGGCCACGCCGTTCTCGCCGAACAGCGCCGCCTCGACATGGGGGGTGTCGGGCACCATGGTGATGATGATCTCGGCCTTGCTGGCCGCTTCCTGGGCGGAGGCGCATTTCACCGCGCCCTTGCCGGTGACGGATTCGGGGACGGATTTCACGTCATAGACGAAAAGCTTGTGGCCGCCCGCCAGCAGATGCTCCGACATCGGCGTGCCCATGATGCCGAGGCCGATGAAACCGATATTGCTCATTCTGAGTATTTCCTTTCAGATCAGGATTACGCGGCGATGCTCCGCAGCCAGCCGAGCCCGGCCTTCGTATCCCCGGCGGGCTTGTATTCGCAGCCGATCCATCCGTCATAGCCGAGGCGCTCGATCTCCCGGAACAGGAAGCGGTAGTTGATCTCGCCCGTTCCCGGCTCGTTCCGCTTCGGATTATCGGCCACCTGCATGTGCGCGATGCGCGGCAGATTCGCCTCAATGGTCGGCAGCAGATTCCCCTCCATCACCTGCATGTGGTAGATGTCGTGCTGCAGCTTCAAATTATCCGAGCCCACCTCGTCGATGATATCCAGCGCCTGCTTCGTGTGGTTCAGGAAGAAGCCGGGGATGTCCCGCGTGTTGACCGGCTCGATCAGCAGGAGGATGCCCGCATCCTTCAGCCTCGGCGCGGCATGGCGCAGATTCTCGATGAAGGTGTCCCGCGCCTGGCCAGCGTCGATATCGGTCGGCGGAATCCCGGCCAGGCAATTCACCTGCCTGCAGCCCAGCGCGGTTGCGTACTCGATCGCCCGCTCCACCCCGGCGCGGAATTCGCTGACCCGGTCCGGATTGCAGGCGATGCCGCGCTCGCCCGCCTCCCAGTTGCCCGCCGGCAGATTGTGCAGCGCCACGATGAGCCCGGTTTTGCGGACGGTCTCCACCAGCTGCTGCTTCTCGAAGGCATAGGGGAAGAGGAACTCCACCCCCTTGAATCCGGCCTCCGCCGCCGCGGCGAAACGGTCGAGAAACGGCATCTCGTTGAACAGCATCGTCAGATTGGCGGCGAATTTCAGCATGATTCTGCGTCTCTCAATTCTGCATCCCCAGGGTTTATCACTTACTCGGGGTTTATCACTTACTCGGCGGCGGCGGGCAAATCGAGGATGTCCTCGAACTCGGTGACGTTGTCGATCTCCGTGCCCATGGCAATGTTGGTCACCCGCTCCAGGATGATTTCGACCACGACCGGCACCTTGAACTCCGCCATCCAGGCCTTCGCCTGCTCGAAGGCGGGCTGCATCTCCTCCGGCCTGGTGACGCGGATGGCCTTGCAGCCGAATCCTTCCGCGACCGCGACGTGATCGACCCCGTAGCCGTTCAGCTCCGGCGCGTTGACGTTGTCGTAGCTGAGCTGCACGCCGTAATCGATGTTGAAGTTCCGCTGCGACTGGCGGATCAGCCCGAGATAGGAATTATTCACCAGCACGTGGATATAGGGCAGCTTGAACTGCGCCCCCACGGCAAGCTCCTCGATCATGAACTGGAAATCGTAATCGCCGGAAAGGGCGACGATGGGCCGTTCCGGGTCCGCCGCGCGCACGCCAAGCGCCGCCGGCATGGTCCAGCCCAGCGGGCCGGCCTGGCCGCAATTGATCCAGTTGCGCGGGTGATAGACATTGAGGAACTGCGCGCCGGCGATCTGCGACAGGCCGATGGTGCTGACATAGCAGGTGTCGCGCCCGAAAGCCTTGTTCATCTCCGCATAGACGCGCTGCGGCTTCATCGGCACGTTGTCGTAATCCGAGCGGCGCAGCATCCGGCGCTTGCGGTCCTGGCATTCCCCGGCCCAGGTGGAACGGTTCTTCAGCTCTCCCCGCTTTTCCCTGGCGCGCCGGACGAGCAGTTCCAGCGCCGCCTTCGCATCCGAGACGATGCCGAAATCCGGGTTGAACACCCGGCCGATCTGGGTCGGCTCGATATCGATGTGAACGAAGGTGCGGCCCTTGGTATAGACC
Organism: Acetobacteraceae bacterium; assembly: GCA_035713005.1. Lineage (GTDB taxonomy): Bacteria > Pseudomonadota > Alphaproteobacteria > Acetobacterales > Acetobacteraceae > Acidiphilium. The sequence continues at coordinate 325 of DASTAF010000276.1, read as the reverse complement.
TCGACCGAGCCGGTATGCCGGTTGGCCCAGCGATTGCCGATGCCGATGACGAAATCCGACGCCAGCAAGGTGGCGTTGCCGTAGCGGTGGCTGGTCTGCAAGCCGACCATGCCCGCCATCAGCGGATGATCGTCCGGGATCGTGCCCCAGCCCATCAGCGTCGGGATGACCGGGATGCCGGTCAGCTCGGCGAACTCGACCAGCAGGTCGGAGGCGTCGGCGTTGATGATGCCGCCGCCGGCGACGATCAGGGGCCGCTCGGCCTGGTTCAGCATGGCAAGCGCCTTCTCCGCCTGCTTGCGCGTCATCTTCGGCTTGTAGACCG
>DASTAF010000275.1:0-3481 GCA_035713005.1 Acetobacteraceae bacterium | reverse complement strand
CCGGCCAGCCCCTTGATCAGCACGTCCCGCCGCTCCTTGTAGCAGGCGCGCATCGCCTCCACGCAATCCTGCGGGCCGTTGAGCGCCGCCGTCGCCGCGACCTGGATGGGGGTGAAGGCGCCGTAATCGAGATAGGACTTCATCCGCGCCAGCGCCGAGATCAGCCGGGGATTGCCGGCGGCGAAGCCCATTCGCCAGCCGGGCATGGAATAGGTCTTGGAGAGCGAGGTGAACTCCACCGTGATGTCCTTCGCCCCCGGCACCTGTAGCACGGAAGGCGGCGGCTTGCCCTCGAAATAGATCTCCGCATAGGCGAGATCGGAAAGGATGAAGATCTCGTACTTGCGGGCGAAGGCGACGATCTCCCGGTAGAAATCGAGATCGGCGAGATAGGCGGTGGGATTCGAGGGAAAGTTCACGATCAGCGCCGTCGGCTTGGGCACCGAATGCCGCACCGCCCGGTCGAGCGCCCGCAGCATCTCCTCATCCGGCGTCGCGGGAACCGAGCGCACGGAGGCGCCGGCGATGATGAAGCCGAACTGGTGAATCGGATAGGAAGGGTTCGGCACCAGTATGGTATCGCCCGGGCTGGTGATGGCGCTGGCGAGATTGGCCAGCCCCTCCTTCGAGCCGAGGGTGGCGATCACCTCGGTCTCCGGGTCGAGCGAGACATCGAACCGGCGGCGGTAATAGGCCGCAAGCGCCCGCCTCAGCCCGGGAATCCCCTTGCTCACCGAATAGCGGTGGGTGCGCGGGTCCTGCACCGCCTCGATCAGCTTGGCCACGATATGCGGCGGGGTGGGGCCGTCGGGATTGCCCATGCCGAGATCGATGATGTCCTCATGCGCGGCTCGGGCGCGCGCCTTCGCCTGGTTCACCTCGGCGAACACATAGGGGGGCAGGCGTTTAATCCGGTGGAACTCCTCGGTCATTTGCTGTTCCTGGGGCTGTCATTGCTGGGGGTGGGCTGCGGCGCCGCATCATACAACCATTGCGCGAAGCCGCCATGGCCGGAAGCAAGCGCCGCAAGCCTGACATCCTGCGGCGGAATGCCCGCGGCGGTCAACGCATTGGCGATGGCCAGCGCCCGGTAGAGGCCAAGGCGCAGACCGGCGGCATCCATGGTGCCGCCGAATCCGGCGGTGAGGATGGCGGAGGCCCCGGCCGGCTTCTTGATCATGCCTCGCAGAATGCCCAGTTCCTTGCGAGGAATAATGGCAGAATGCGGTGTGAAGCCGATCAGCACGGGTGGAGGGGATGGCCTTGGCGCCGGCACGGCATGCGACGCGGCGCCGCTTGTCAGTTGCGCGCGGGCGGCGGCGTTGGCGGCCTGCAGCCGGGTTTCGATCCTGGTCTGCTCCTGCTCCGGCAGGGCATGCGGCTTCGGCGGCACCGAAGCCAGATTGGGGAAGGGCGCGTTGAGGCCCGGGGCGGCCGGCGGCTTTTCGGAACTGGAGCCCCCGATGATATGATGAACCATCGAGAACGGTCCGGACTGGCCGGAGCAGCCGGCAAGCATCGCCGGCAGCAGCCAGAGAGCGATCCTGCCGCGCCGCCGGCTCCGCATTTCGGTTTCTGGCGATGTTTCGGTATGACTCACGGCAACCCCTGTCGAGACGGTGCCGTTCTAGCGCGCGGAAGCGGCGCCAGGAAGATGGGTAGCGATGACGGGCTGCGGACGAGCGCCCCTGGAAGGAAACGCCATGTCTGACGAAAAATCCCTTGACCGCACCGAGATGAAGTTGCCGGACCCGGTTATGCTCAGCCGGAGCATGGCGGATGTGGCCATGCGCTCGCAGCGCATTGTCGGGGAATGGCTGGAACGGCAGGCGGAGGCAGGGCTTTCGCTCGATCCGCTCAATATTGGCAGCGCCTTCATGGAAATGACCGCAAGGCTGATCGCCAATCCCGCGCAGCTGCTCAAGAAGCAGCTCGGCTTCTGGCAGGACTACATGACACTGTGGCAGAATTCCGCCCGGCGGCTGATGGGCGCCAAGGCCGAGCCGGTGGTGCCGGACGACCCGAAGGACAAGCGCTTCAAGGACGAGGCCTGGAAAGAGAACGAGATTTTCGACTTCATCCGCCAGAGCTACCTGCTTTCCGCCCGTTTCCTCCAGGACGTCATCAGGCAGGTGGAGGGGCTGGACCCCAAGACCGCGCAGAAGGTCGATTTCTACTCCCGCCAGTTCATCGACGCGATGAGCCCGAGCAATTTTGCTCTCACCAACCCGCAGGTTCTGCGCAAGACGGTCGAGAGCGGGGGCGAGAACCTGATCAAGGGGCTGAACAACCTGCTACGCGATCTGGAAGCCGGGCATGGCAGGCTGCGCATCAAGATGACCGATCCGGAAGCATTCCGCGTCGGCGAGAACATCGCCGTCACTCCGGGGAAGGTGGTCTACCGCAACGATCTGATGGAGCTGATCCAGTACGCGCCCTCGACCGAGACCGTGCTGAAGCGCCCGCTGGTCATCTTCCCGCCCTGGATCAACAAATTCTACATCCTGGATCTGCGGCCGAAGAACAGCTTCGTCCGCTACCTGCTCTCGCAGGGCCACACCGTATTCATGGCGAGCTGGATCAATCCGGACAGCCACCACGCCGACAAGGATTTCGAGCATTACATGACCGAGGGCGTGTTCGGCGCGCTGGAGGCCATCGAGGCCGCAACCGGCGAGCGGGAGGTGAATGCCATCGGCTACTGCCTCGGGGGAACGCTGCTGGCCTCCAGCCTGGGCTACATGGCCAGGCACAAGGACAACCGGATCAGGACCGCCACCTTCCTGGTGACGCTGACCGATTTCACCGATGCCGGGGAACTCGGCGTGTTCATCGACGAGGAGCAGCTGCGCCTGCTCGAGGACAAGATGATCAAGCGCGGTTTCCTCGAAGGCAATGAAATGTCCAGCACCTTCAACATGCTGCGCGCCAACGACCTGATCTGGAATTTCGTCATCAACAACTACCTGATGGGGAATGATCCGTTCCCCTTCGACCTGCTCTACTGGAACTCGGACGCGACGCGGATGCCGGCGAAGATGCATTCCTTCTACCTGCGCAACATGTACCAGAAGAACCTGCTGGCGCAGCCGGATGGAATTACGCTGAACGGCACGAAGATCGACCTGCGCCGGGTGAAGATCCCCACCTATTTCCTCTCCTGCCGGGAGGATCACATCGCCCCGTGGAAGAGCACCTATCTCGGCACCAGGCTGTTCGGCGGCAAGTCGCGCTTCGTGCTGGCGGCTTCCGGCCATATCGCCGGGGTGGTCAACCCGCCGGAGGGCGGCAAGTATAATCATTTCGTGAACGAAGACCTGCCCGACACGCCGGAAGCCTGGCTGGAAGGGGCGACCGAGGTGGCGGGTTCCTGGTGGCCGGACTGGCAGCGCTGGGTCACTTCCCATGACAGCTCGAAGCGGGTGCCGGCGCGGGTGCCCGGCGAGGGCAAGCTGGCGCCGATCGAGGATGCGCCCGGATC
>DASTAF010000274.1:0-3232 GCA_035713005.1 Acetobacteraceae bacterium | reverse complement strand
GGGCAAAGCGTGGACAAGCGGAACGGCACGACCACGCTGTTCGCCGCCCTCAACGTGCCCGACGGCACGATGACCAGCCGCAATATGCTGTCGAAGGCTTCTTCGCCAGGCTCGCCCGGCGGGGTTGCCGAGCGCCAGGCGTTCTGCTGCCGGGCCGATACGCCCTTTCAAGTTCTCGCAATCCGTGCCGGCTGTCCTACATGCGTGCGTAATCCATTATCTGGAACCAGGGGAACCGGCACGCATGGCAATCGAAGTCGGCGCCAAGGGCGTCGCGACGCTGATGGTCGGACATGAACATCTGGCGAGCAGCTTCAAGGACGCGCTGCTGCCGCCAGTCTTCGCGACGCCGATGATGGTCCGGCTGATGGAGAATGCCGCGCTGAACGCAATCCGCAGCCAGTTCGGCCCGCATGAGAGTTCAGTCGGCACCGCGATCACGCTCCACCACTTGGCGGCAACCCCGGAAGGCATGCGGGTCCGCGCCGAGGCCGAGGTGACGGCGGTGAATGGGCGGCGCATCACCTTCGCCGTCACCGCCTATGATGAGGTCGAGATGATTGGCCGCGGCACCCATGAGCGGATGATGATCGACCTTACCCGGTTTGCCACCCGCCTCACCGAGAAGGCGAAGTAGTCGTGTCATCACCAACTATGGAAGGTTGAGACGAGCCTGTTGCAGGCGATATAGCCAATTAAAATCGAAACTGGGGATGGTGGTGATGACCTATCATTTTTCGACGATGGCCACAGTATCGTTTCTGCTCGCGCCGATATGCTACCAACTTATGGGCCGGACTCTAGGTCGAACTGTATTTGGCGCCCTCTGCTTTGCCCCGCCGCCAAGCACGCAAGTTACGAAACTGCCAGAGTGGCGGCGCTTTGTGCCACTCATCGTTGCGTCCGACGCGGAACCCATGCAAGTACCAGTAGGTTAACTCCTGACCGTCCACCGTCTCGGCGAGTTGCTCCGGCGTGAGCCGTTTCGTTGCTCCTTGCCTTGGATGTGTTTCCGGCAAATCATGGCTGCAGAGGCTAATATTGTAGGCTGAAAGAACAGCCTTGCCACTATTCCTGCGTGCAGCGCCATAGTAGATTCTCGAAATAGACATTTACCCCCCAAACGTAACAATCATTACTTCATTATCTGGCAGATTTTGCCTTGTAATTTATAAGATAAAAATAATATATTAGAAATTCTCACCATTTGTATAATTCAATGCATGACTTGAATCTTTCAAACTTACACCAACCAGACCTAGATTACCAATTGTAAATTTTTTAGCAATGCTGCATCAGGAAAGTAAACTAACCTGAGGTAGTATCATCATGAATAGGGCCGGTGCGGTGTTCACCACCCCTGGCTAGCGAATTTCTGGAAAAGCCCTAGATCGGTTTTCGGCGCCGCCGGCTGTGGTCACCGCGTAATGCAATTCAAGGAATACGACATGGATATGCCCCTGCCCCGCTCCGGTGACAGATTCGCCCTCGGTCAGCCCGTCTCCCGCTCGGAAGACCCGGTGCTGCTGCGCGGCGAGGGGCGGTTCACCGACGATCTCAATCTTCCCGGCCAGCTTCATGGGGTGATGGTGCGAAGCAGGGTGGCGCACGGCATTCTGCGCGCCATTCACACGGAGGAAGCCGCCGCGATGCCGGGCGTGGTCGCCATCCATGCCGAGGCTGATCTGCGGGCGGATGGCATCGGCTTCATGCCCGCCGCCGCGATGGCGAATCACGACGGCTCGCCCACGCCGCGCCCGCCGCAGATGGCGCTGGCGGGCGGGCGCGTACGCTATGTCGGCGATCCTATTGCCTTCGTCGTGGCGGAGACGGCGAAGCAGGCGCGCGATGCGGCGGAGGCGGTGGTCGCCGAGATCGAGGAGCTTCCCGCCGTCACCGAGGCGCGGGAGGCCGCCGAGCCCGGCGCGCCGCAGTTGCACGAGGAAGCGCCTGGCAATCTGGTGGTGGATTTCCGCTACGGTGACACGGAAGCGGTTCGGGCCGCCTTCGCCAGCGCCGCCCATGTCACCCGCCTGCGCATCCGCAACAGCCGGGTCGTGGTGAGCCCGATGGAGCCGCGCGCCGCGCTGGCCGAGTTCGAGCCGGAGACGGGGCGCTACGTGCTGCGGCTCGGCTGCCAGGGCGTGATGGGGATGCGGAACCTGCTGAAGGAGGTGCTGGGCGTGCCGGCGGAGCAAATCCGCGTGCTCACCGGGCAGGTCGGCGGCTCCTTCGGCATGAAGGCGTCCTGCTATCCGGAATATGTCTGCCTGCTCCATGCGGCGAAGCGGTTCGGCCGTCCGGTGAAATGGACGGATGAGCGCTCGGAGAGCTTCCTCTCCGACAGCCACGGGCGCGATCACGACATGCTTGCCGAACTGGCGCTCGACGCGGAAGGCAATTTCCTTGCCACCCGCCTCACCGGCTTCGGCAATGTCGGCGCCTATCTCAGCAATGTCGTGCTGCTGCCGGCGACGGTGAATGCGGTAAAGAATTTCGCCGGGGTGTACCGCACGCCGCTGATGGAGGTCTCCACCCGATGCGTCTTCACCAACACGACGCCGGTAGGTGCCTATCGGGGCGCCGGACGGCCGGAAGGCAACTACTACATGGAGCGGCTGGTCGAAACCGCAGCGCGCGAGATGGGGATCGACGCGCTGGCGCTGCGCCGGCGCAACCATATCGCACCCGGGCAGATTCCCTTCCGCGCCGCCTCCGGCCTCGTTTATGACAGCGGCGATTTCCCGGCGATTCTGGATGAGGCGGTCGCGGCGGCCGACTGGGATGGCTTCGCCGCCCGCAAGGCGGAGAGCGCGCGGCGGGGCCGCATCCGCGGCCGGGGCATCGGCCATTATCTTGAAGTGACCGCCGATGCGAGCAACGAGATGGGCGGCATCCGCTTCGATGCGGATGGCGGCGTCACCATCCTCACCGGCACGCTGGATTACGGCCAGGGCCATGCCGCCCCCTTCGCCCAGGTGCTGCACGAGAAGCTCGGCATCCCTTTCGAGCGGATCAGGCTGGTGCAGGGCGATTCGGATGCCCTGCTGGCCGGCGGCGGCACCGGCGGCTCGCGCTCGATCATGCAGAGTGGCAATGCCATTCTGGAAGCGGGCGATCTGGTGATCGAAAAGGGGCGGGCGGCGGCGGCGCATCTGCTGGAGGCGGGCGAGGCGGATATCGAATTCGTCGATGGCCGGTTCAGCGTGGCGGGGACGGATCTCGGCATCGG
>DASTAF010000273.1:0-2956 GCA_035713005.1 Acetobacteraceae bacterium | reverse complement strand
CGGCAGATATTCATCGAGCCTGGGGCTCCGTCGAGCCGTCCGGTCCTGGTGCTGACCACCGCCGATGCCTCGGGCGTGCCCCTGACGCATCTTCTGCCGCGCGAGCATTATACCCAGATCCGCTGGTTCATTGATTATGCGTTGCCGGACCAGGATCTCGATCTGCCGCCCCATGATCTCGTGTTCAACGGAATCGGTGATCCCGATTTCATGCCCACGCTGACCCCTGCGGTGCGGCGCCTGCTCGGGCGCGCCGATCCTCCCGTGCTCAACGATCCGGCGCAGGTCAGCCGCACCCACCGGTCGGAACTGCCGGATCTCCTGAGCGGCATCCCTGATATCGTGGTGCCGCCCGTATCGCGCGTCACGGACGCCAATGCCATTCATGACGTCCTGTGCCGTCCCGGGCTGGGTCTGCCGGTCATCATCCGGCCCCTGGGATCGCATGGGGGCGCCGGCCTCCGCAAGGTAGATTCGGCGGAGGAGCTTGCCAGCCTCGCGCGGCTGCATGGTGGCGCCTATGTCACAAAATTCGTCGATTACCGTAGCGAGGACGGGTTTTATCGCAAATATCGGATGATCTTCGTCAACCGCCAGCCCTATCCCTATCACCTCGCCATCGGGCCGGTCTGGCTGGTCCATTACTGGACTTCCGGCATGGCGGATGACGCGGTCCGGCGCGAGGAGGAGCGGCGGTTCCTGGCAGATCCCGAGACCGCGATTGGTGCCCGCGCGATGACGGCGCTCTCGCGGATCGGCGCCAAGCTCGATCTCGATTATGCGGGAATCGATTTTTCGGTTCTCCCGGATGGAAGACTGCTGGTATTCGAGGCCAACGCGACCATGCTTGTGCATCCCGAGCATGAGGCGAAGTTCGCCTACAAAAATCAGGCGGTGGAGCGCATCCTGAACGCCTTCCACGCCATGCTCGTCCGCTATTCCAGGGCGAAGGGCGAGGCCTGAGAAGCGCTCGGTGGGCTTGAAAGCCTCCGGCGGAAAATGAACGGGACGTTCCGTAAACACCGAATCTTGACGCTTCAGCCATATCATTGTGGCATCTCTTTGCGCGCTGGAGGCGCTGTCCGGCTCTGGCGCCTGTCCCGCGCTGATATATGCTCCCGCCAATGTATCTCGGCATTGATCTCGGAACTTCGGCCGTCAAGGCGGTGCTGACTGGCGCCGGCGGTGAACTGCTGGGTCAAGCGAGTACGCCGCTCGCTATTTCGGCGCCGCGCCCGCTATGGAGCGAGCAGGACCCGCAGGACTGGTGGGAGGCGGCGGCCCGCGCCGTCGCGGCGCTGCGCGCGGGGCATGATCTTTCGGCGGTGCGCGGCATCGGCCTGTCCGGCCAGATGCACGGGGCGGTGCTGCTGGATAGGGCGCATCGGGTGCTGCGCCCGGCGATCTTGTGGAATGACGGCCGCAGCGGCGCCGAGTGCCGCATGCTGGAAGCGGCGCAGCCACGCAGCCGCGCCATCACCGGCAATCTCGCCATGCCAGGTTTCACCGCCCCAAAGCTTCTCTGGGTGGCGAGGCACGAGCCGGATGTCTTCGCCGCCACCCGCCTCGTGCTGCTGCCCAAGGACTGGCTGCGGCTGAAACTCACTGGAGAGGCGGTGGCGGAGATGTCGGACGCCGCCGGCACCCTATGGCTGGATGTGGGGTGCCGGCGCTGGTCGCCGGAAATGCTGGCAGCGACGGGGATGGCCGAGGCGCATATGCCGCGCCTGATCGAGGGCACCGAGGCATCGGGCAGGCTGCGGCCGGAGGCGGCGCGCGAATGGGGGCTGAGCCCGGGCATCATCGTCGCTGGCGGGGCGGGGGATAATGCCGCGGGGGCGGCAGGCATCGGCTGCATCTCGCCGGGCCAGGCTTTCGTCTCCCTCGGCACGTCGGGAGTGGTCTTCGTCTCCGACGCAAGCTTCCTGCCGCGGCCGGAGCGCGGCGTGCATGCCTTCTGCCATTGCCTGCCCGCCACCTGGCATCGCATGTCGGTGATCCTCTCCGCCGCCGCCTCGCTCTCCTGGGCGGCGCGGGCCTTCGGCGCGGCGGACGAGGTCGCCCTGCTCGCCGAGGTGGAGCAGGCCGGTGGCGGCGCCTCCGGCCGGCTGATCTTCCTCCCCTATCTTTCCGGCGAGCGCACTCCGCATAACGATCCCGCCGCCACCGGCCTCTTCTTCGGGCTGACGCATTCCGCCAGCCGCGCCGATCTGGGTCGGGCGGTGCTGGAAGGCGTTGCCTTCGCGCTTGCCGATGGGCTTGAGGCGCTGGAGGCGGAGGATAGGCGCATCGATAGGCTGACCGTGATCGGTGGCGGGGCGCGCAGCGCGCTCTGGCTGCGCATCCTTGCCGCCAGCCTCGGACGCACCCTCATCACTGTCCGGGGCGCTGAGGTCGGCCCGGCGCTGGGCGCGGCGCGGCTGGCGCGAATTGCCTGCGGAGGCGGCACGCCCGGGGAGGTCTGCGTCGCCCTGCCCATCGCCGCCGAGATTGCGCCGGATCCCAGGCTGCGGGAGATGCTGCTGCCGCGCCTTGCCCTCTATCGCCGGCTTTATCCTGCCCTGCGTGAAAGCTTCACCGCGGGCGTGGAGGCAGGCTGAGGCGGGGCTTCAGCTGCGGGTGGGGGTGGGGTCGATCGCGTTCGCGCAGGCATCGGTGGGCGCCGCCGCCACCGGGCCGATCACGGGAATGATCTTCAGCGCCGCCGAGCCCACGCGGCAGGGCGCGGCGGCAAGGCCGCAGCCGGAGAGTGAGAGCAAGGCCGCGCCAAGGGCGATGAGGAGCAATGGCTTCATGACGATCCCCTTACTGGCGGGCGCATCAGGCGGCGCCATTGAGCACCGCCGCGACCAGCGTGACCATGGCGGCGAGGCGGAAGGGCTTGCGGATATAGGCGGCATAGCCGTCGATGCGCTCGCGCACGCTCTCCTCCGGCATGGAACTCATGAGGATGTAG
>DASTAF010000272.1:0-2691 GCA_035713005.1 Acetobacteraceae bacterium | reverse complement strand
TCTGCCGGATTATGCCGTCCGCACCACGCTTCGCATGTTCGCGGCGCTGGTCGCCTCCCTGATCTTCACCTTCACCGTGGCGACGCTGGCGGCGAAAAGCCGGCATGCCGCCATCATCGTCCTGCCGATGCTGGACATACTGCAATCGGTTCCGATTCTGGGGTTCCTGTCCTTCACCGTGCTGTTTTTCCTCAACCTGTTTCCGGGGCAGGTGCTGGGGGCGGAATGCGCGGCGATTTTCGCCATCTTCACCAGCCAGGCCTGGAACATGGCGTTCAGCTTCTATCAGGCACTGACCACACTGCCGGCGGATCTGGACGAGGCGGCGCGCAGCTTCGGACTGACAGCCTGGCAGCGGTTCTGGCGGCTGGAAGTGCCCTTCGCAATTCCCGGACTGGTGTGGAACACCATGCTGTCCATGTCCGGCGGATGGTTCTTCGTCGTCGCCTCGGAGGCGATCAGCGTCGGCAATACCGAGATCACCCTGCCGGGGATCGGCTCCTATGTCGCCCTCGCCCTGCAGCGCAAGGACCTGCTGGCGGTGTTCTACGCCGTGCTGACCATGCTGGTCGTGATTCTTCTGTACGATCAGCTGCTGTTCCGGCCTCTCGTCGCCTGGTCCGGCAAGTTCCGGTTCGAGACGGTATCGGCCGCCGCCGGCTCCGAACCCTGGATGCTGAAGCTGCTGCGCCGGACCTATCTGCTGCACGAGGCGGGCCGGTGGCTGGGTGACAGGCTTTCGATGATCGGCGGCCTGAGAATCTCGCTGCCGGTGCCGAGGCGGTCACGGCCAGCGGGAAATCGGGCGCAACGGGTCGGAGACGCCACCTTCATGATCGCTGTCGCGCTTGTCGCCGCGGCGGCTCTGTGGCGGATCGAAATTTTCGCCGCCGCCCGCCTGAGGCTCGCGGATCTCTGGGTGTGCCTGCTGCTAGGGTTCTATACGCTGATCCGCGTGCTGGCGGCGGTGGGGATTTCCTGCGCCATCTGGGTTCCCGCCGGAGTGTGGATCGGGCTGCGGCCCAAGGTGGCGCGCCGGGTGCAGCCGGTGGCGCAGTTCCTGGCGGCATTTCCGGCGAACCTGCTGTTTCCGGTGGTGGTGGCGGGAATCGTATTCTTCCATCTGGCGCCCAACATCTGGCTGACGCCGCTGATGATCCTGGGGACGCAGTGGTACATCCTCTTCAACGTGATCGCGGGAGCCGCGGCGCTGCCGGGCGATCTGAGGGAAGCCGCCTCACATTTTCACCTGCAGGGATTCCGCTGGTGGCAGCGGCTGATCATCCCCGGCATCCTTCCCTATCTGGTCACCGGCGCGCTCACCGCCTCGGGCGCGGCCTGGAATGCGTCGATCGTGGCGGAAGTGGCATCCTGGGGAAATCGGAAGCTGGTTGCGGAAGGGCTTGGCGCCTATATCGCGGAAGCAACCAGCGCCGGGAACACGGGCAGGATCGTGCTCGGCGTGTTCGTGATGTCAGGCTTCGTGCTGCTGTTCAACCGGCTGGTATGGCGCCCGCTTTATGCCTATGCAAGCCGGCGTGTGACCCTTGGGTGAAAGGCTCCGCTGATGGATCAGCTTGTCGCTGCCCGCTCGCTGCTGGAGGTGCGGAATTGCCGTCAATCCTACCACAAGGATGCCAATAGCGACCTCGTCGTCCTCGATGACGTCAATCTCACCCTGCGGGACGGCGAGATCGTCGGCCTGCTTGGCCGGTCCGGCTCGGGCAAATCTACCCTGCTGCGGATCATCGCGGGCCTGCTGCAGCCGACTGCGGGGGAAGTCATATGGCAGGGAAAGCCGGTGCATGGGCCGGTCCGGGGTGTGGCCATGGTGTTCCAGAGCTTTGCGCTGTTTCCCTGGCTCACGGTGCAGGAGAACGTGGAACTCGGGCTGGAGGCCCTGGGAATGCCTAAGGCGGAGCGCGAGACGCGGGCGGAGGCGGCGATCGACCTGATCGGGCTTGGCGGCTACGAGAGCGCTTATCCCAAGGAAATGTCGGGTGGAATGCGCCAGCGCGTCGGACTGGCACGGGCGCTGGTGGTCCATCCTGACTTGCTGCTGATGGATGAGCCGTTCTCCGCCCTCGACGTGCTGACGGCGGAAACGCTGCGCACCGATCTGATCGATCTGTGGTCCGAGGGGCGGCTGCCGGTGAAATCGGTGCTGATGGTGACGCACAACATCGAGGAGGCGGTGCTGATGTGCGACCGCATCCTGGTGTTTTCCTCTAATCCCGGCCGGGTTGCGCAGGAGCTGGCGGTGAAGTTCCCGCATCCGCGCAACCGGCTCGACCCCGCATTCCGGCAGATGGTCGACGATATTTACGGCATCATGACCCGGCGCAAGAAGGCGGAGCTCCGGATGCCCGCGGCGGCGCCAGCCACCAGCTTCGCCACACCTTTGCACCCGGTCGGCACCAATCTGATGTCCGGTCTGATGGAGACGCTTGCCGCCGAACCCTATAAGGGGCGGGCCGATCTGCCCGCGCTGGCGGCGGCGCTGCAGATGGAGGCGGATGAGTTGCTGCCCCTGGGCGAATCATTGCAGCTGCTTCGGTTCGCCGAGCTGGAGGAAGGTGATATCCGGCTGACCGAGCAGGGACGGCGCTTCGTCAACAGCGACACCGATGAGCGGAAACGGATTTTTGCGACGGCGCTTCGGGCCTATGTGCCGCTGGTGGCGGCCATCCG
>DASTAF010000271.1:0-3082 GCA_035713005.1 Acetobacteraceae bacterium | reverse complement strand
GATCACCGTCGGCACCGTCTCGCCGGTGCCGATCAGCCGCTCGCGCGCCTGGCTCCAGCGCAGGGTGGGGTATTTCGGGTTCACATTGGCCCAGAATCCGTACATGTCCGGGCTGGTCTTCTCCCAGAAGGTCACCGGCTGTTTCGCGACAAACTCGATCCGCACGATGGATTTCGCCGACTTGAACCCGTATTTCCAGGGCAGCACCGCGCGGAAGGGCGCGCCGTCCTGCTTCGGCAGCGGCTTGCCGTAAAGCCCGGTGGCGAAGAAGGCGAGTTCGTTCATCGCCTCCGCCATGGTCAGCCCTTCCCGGTAGGGCCAGGGGAAGAAGGGGATGGAAAGGCCCGGCATCACCTTCTCGTCCTGCAGGCTGGTGAATTTCAGGTATTTCGCGCCGCTGGTGGGCTTGGCCAGCGCGATCAGCTGGGACATTGGAAAGCCGGTCCAGGGCACCGTCATCGCCCAGGCCTCGACGCAGCGGTGCCGGTAGATGCGCGTCTCGGGCCGGACCTTCTTCATCAGATCGTCGAAGGAGATGGTGAAGGGTTTTTCGACCAGGCCGTCGATCCGGATGGTCCAGTCCTCCAGCGGCAGCTTCTGCGCCGCCCGCCAGATATCCTTCGAGAGGCCGAATTCGTAGAAATTATTGTAGGTCTCGACGGTGCCGGCCTTGGTCAGCGGCCGGCCCGGGCCGAATTTCATCGCCTCCGGACCATAGGGTGAGGGAGACTCGGCGCGCGCCCTCAGGATCGGGCCGAGGCCGAGCGCGGCACCCCCCGCCGCCTTCATCAGCCCCCGCCGGTTGAGGCCGAACTCGGGTGGGGTTGCGTCCTTCTCCGGCAGGTCCCATTCACGTCGTCGATGGATGAACATGGCGATTTCTCCTCATCGGCTTACTACGCCCAAACCGGGCGGCGGGTTGCTCAACCCGGCGTGAACAGGGGCGGCGCGGCTTGCCGCTGCCAGAGATGTGATCGGAACCCGCATGGATGATGCCGGAATGGCGGATGACGGAAAGGCGGTGGGCCGCCTGCTTACGGTAATGGCGCGGCTGCGCGATCCGGAGCACGGCTGCCCCTGGGACCGGGAGCAGGATTTCGCCACCATCGCCCCCTATACGATCGAGGAGGCCTATGAGGTGGCCGATGCGGTCGAAAGCGGCGATCCGGACCGGCTGCGCGACGAGCTGGGCGATCTGCTGTTCCAGGTGGTGTATCATTCGCGCATCGCCGAGGAGCGGGGCTGGTTCTCCTTCGAGGATGTGGCGGCGGGGATCGCGGCGAAGATGATCCGCCGCCATCCGCACGTGTTCGGCGGCGCCCCGCGCGATGCCGCGGCCCAGAGCGCCGCCTGGGAGGCGGACAAGGCGCGCGAGCGCGCAGCCCGCGCCGAGGGCGGCACGCTGGATGGCATCGCCCGCACCCTTCCCGCCATGATCCGCGCCCAGAAGCTCGCCGTCCGGGCCGCCCGCGTCGGCTTCGACTGGCCGGATGCCGAGGCGGTGCTGGCCAAGCTGGACGAGGAGGTGGCGGAACTGCGGGCCGAGCTGCCGGAGGCCTCGCCCGTGCGGATCGAGGACGAGCTGGGCGATCTGTTCTTCGTGCTGGTCAATCTGGCGCGCAAGCTGGGCCATGAGGCGGAGGCATGCCTCGCCGCCGCCAATGCCAAGTTCGAGCGCCGGTTCCGGGCGGTGGAGGCGGCGCTGGCGGAGGCGGGGCGGAGCCCGGCGGATGCGGGGCTGGAGGAGATGGAGGCGCTGTGGCGCGAGGCGAAGCGGCAGGAATGATGCCGACCTTATTCCTCGCCCTACCCGTCTCGGACCCGGCGCGGAGGTTTGATGTCCCTATTCAAGCAGGCCAAGCGACATCCCGAACGTAATCGGCGTGTTCTTTCAGTTCGGGCGCGATCAGGGAATTCGGGAAGCGGACGAGCACGATTTGCAGCCCGGCTTTCCTGCCATGTTTCATCGCCGGAATGCAGTCTGTATCTCCGGTTATCAGGATGATCCGGTCGACGGCTCGCGATGAGCAGAAATTGGCGATATCCAACCCGATCCTCATATCGACGCCTTTCTGCTCAAAATCGGGTTTGAAATCTTCATCGGTAAGGGCCGAGGGAGAAATCGGAATTTTCTTTGGCTTGAAGCCTCTGAACTTCAGCACGCCGAGGCGTGTTGCGAACAGGTCCTTCTGGGCAAGGACATGCAGCCAATGATCGGAGCCGGAAAATTCTTTCGGTTCTCCCGAAACCGGAAGTTTCTGTGTTCCGTTATAGGGCGCGCAATCATAGTAGAGGATTCTGATGATGCGCTCATCGGCATTGACGCAGGCATGAGCCATTTTCTCAATGTAATCCGGGTTATACGTATGTTTCGCCTGCCGTGCCAGTACACGGGCATTGCCCCCATCCATCAGAACAGCAATTTTTTGCACTGCTTTGGACCTCAAATAGAAAAGCCCCCGTGCCGAAGCACGGAGGCCTTTGTATAATTTGCCCGCCTACGGGCGTAGCGGATATGCACCAAACATGCGCGCAATTTGCAGAGGATGCAAGAAGCTCCGTAGCAAATAAAGGTTACCGCTTGCTGAACTGGAAGCTGCGGCGGGCCTTCGCCTTGCCGTATTTCTTGCGCTCGACGGTGCGCGGATCGCGGGTGAGGAAGCCCGCCACCTTCAGGATGCCGCGCAGGTCGGGCTCGTAATAGGTGAGCGCGCGGGAGATGCCGTGGCGCACCGCGCCGGCCTGGCCGGAAAGCCCGCCGCCGGTCACCGTCGCCATCACATCGAACTGGTTGTAGCGGTCGGCCACCAGGAAGGGCTGGGTGATCAGCATGCGCAGCACCGGGCGGGCGAAATACTGCGCCGCCTTCTTGCCGTTGATGGTGATCTCGCCCTTGCCGGGCTTGATCCACACGCGCGCCACCGCGTCCTTGCGGCGGCCAGTGGCGTAGGAGCGGCCCTGGGCGTCGCGCTTCGGCTCGCGCTTCGGCGCCTCGGCGGTGGTGGTGGCGGCCAT
Organism: Acetobacteraceae bacterium; assembly: GCA_035713005.1. Taxonomy (GTDB): domain Bacteria; phylum Pseudomonadota; class Alphaproteobacteria; order Acetobacterales; family Acetobacteraceae; genus Acidiphilium. The sequence goes on along the minus strand of DASTAF010000271.1, from coordinate 67 downwards.
GGCGGGCGCCACGACGTTCCTGAGATCGGCAAGGGTGCCGGTATTCGTGGCTGACATGCTCATACCC
>DASTAF010000270.1:0-2760 GCA_035713005.1 Acetobacteraceae bacterium | reverse complement strand
GCTGCGCCACGCCCCGCCAAGTCTCTTTTCCCTATGCGGGTCCGGCGCCGACTGCAAGCCGGTTCATTTCGAATCGCCGAATTGCGGTGCGACCACCTTGTCCCCCACATCGATATCGTCCTTCGCGGTGATGCCGCCCTGGAGTTCCAGCGTCGCCATCACCGGTACATGGCTGGAGATCACCCTGAGGCTCTGCGGCACGGTATTATCGGCGATATGCCGGATGGTGCCGTGCGGGCCGATGAACACCATGTCGAGCGGGGCGATGGTGTTCTTCATCCACATCTCCGACACCCGGGGCGGCTGCCAGGTGAACAGCATGCCGGTATCGGCGGGAACCGTCTTGCGGAACATCAGGCCGACCTCCTGCTCGTGCGGGGTGGTGGCAAGCTCCACCGTGAATCTGTGGGCCTTGCCGTGCCGGTTGATGATGGTGAGCATCTCGGTCGGCAGTTTCGGCTGCGGCCCGGTGATGGCGGCGAGCGCCAGTTGCGGCGCGGCAATGCCCGCCAGCAGCGCCAGTTTGACCATGTTTCGCATCATCCAGCCTTCTCCTCCATCGCCGTCCCTGCCAGCCGCCGCACTTCGTCGCGGATCTCGCCATGGCGCGGCGGATCGGCGATGCTGGTCAGCCAGTGCCGGGGCGGATTGCGCCCGGCGGCACGGAAATAGCGTATGGAGGCGAGAACGTCCAAGGCCGGCTCCGGCAGGATATCGGGAATGGCAAATCCGTTCAGCCCCGCCCAGATGCCGGACCAGGCGCGCGCCAGCGCATAGGGGTTGTAGCCGCCCCCGCCGAGCACGATCAGCCGCGGCGCGAGACCGGCCGCCAGGGCCACCGCCTCCCTCAGCCCATGATTCGAGAGGCCGAGCCGCGCCATCGGATCCTCCTCCAGCGCATCGGCGCCCGGAAGCACCATAATCGCCTCGGGCCGATGATCCCGCATCAGGGGCAGAATCGCCCGGTCCATCAGATAGTCCAGTTCACTGTCGTTGAAGCCGGGCGGCACGGGAAAATTATAGATGGCGCTCTCCGGGAGCGAGCCAGTGCCGGTGCGCGGCCAGCGTCCCGCCTCGTGCAGGCTGATGGTCAGCACCCGCGGATCATCGGCAAAGGCCGCCTCCACCCCGTCGCCGTGATGCGCGTCGAGATCGAGATAAGCGATTCGTCGGAGGCCCTGCCCCAGCCATTCCATGATGCCGAGCACGGCATCGTTCACGAAGCAGAACCCGCTGGCGCGGTCCGGCCGGCCATGATGATTGCCCGCGCCGGGCGCGTGGACGGTGCCGCCCTCGCGGGTAAGCTTCGCCGCGAAAATGGCTCCACCCGCCGAGATCGCGGGGCGACGATATACCGCCGGATGGATCACGTTCGAATCGGCGCCGATGCGGTATTTAAGCCGCAGCGCTTCCGGAAGCGCCTGCTCGGCCTCCGCGCGGCTCAGCGCGTCGAGATAATCCCCGCTATGGAAACGGGCCAGCGCGACGCGGTCCGCCTGGGGTGAAGCGAGATACCGCGCCTCCGGCAGCCAGCCCATGGCGCGGCAGAGATCCTCAACCAGGGGGGCACGCAGCACCGCCAGCGGATGCGGAGGCTGGAAGGCGGTGGCCCGGTATATCTCGCTGCCGATGAAGAGCGGCGTGCTCACCGCGGTGCTGTTTTCACGATTGAAGGGCTGACATGAACGTGACAAATTCATGCGATATTAACTCGATGATGCCAAGATAGGGTAATGGACGCTCCAAGTTACAATCAGAAAGCGGATGAACTGGACCGGCTCCTGAACGATGCCGATGCGCCGATGCAGCCGGAACGTGTATGGTCGCTGCTCGCCGATCTGGTGCGGCCGGAGATTCAAGGCAGCATGGGCGGGACAGGGCGTTTGGCGAAACGCGATGGCCGCTGAAGCTGGTTAGGCATGGCTGGTCAGGCTGAACCGGGATGATCCGAAAGCTCGTCTGTGGGCTTGTGCTGGCTGCGCTGCTTCCTTTCAGCGGCACGGCGGCGGCGCTGCTGCCGCCCATCGGGCCGTGGCAAGGTGTCTATCGCTGCGCGCAGGGCGAAACCGCGCTCGACCTGCAAATCACCGCCCGAAGCCCGACCAGGATCAAGGCGGTTTTCTACTTTCACGCCTTGCCCGCCAATCCGCGCGTTCCGCGAGGCTGCTTCACGATGCGCGGAAGCTTCAATCAGGCCAGCGGGCGGATCACCCTCACTCCGGCTGCATGGCTGCACCGCCCACCATTCTTCGTCAGCGTCGCGGTAGACGGGAAAGTTTCCAGGGGCGTGCTGAGCGGCAGGATCGAGGGGCCGGCCTGCTCCGGCTTCCGTCTCGAAAGAAGCCTTGCGCCACCCATGCCAGCCGCGCCCAAGTCCTGCCGGATGGGGCAGCAGGGGCCCGTAGCATAGCTTTGGCCGCCAAATATCCTTGCGCGGCGCAGCAGAATTTTGCCGCTTTTGAAAAAATTGGCGACAGTAGGCGCCGCCGGATCACACCACGAGTTCGATCAGGAACGGCCCGGGGCGCGAGACGCTGCCCCGCAGCAGTTCGTTGAACTCGATCATGGTGGTGGCCCTTGCCGCGGCGACGCCCATCCCCTCCGCGATCCGCACCCAATCCAGATCGGGATTGCTCAGATCCATCATCGAGAGCGCTGTCGGCCCTGGATTGGCGCCGACATTGGCCAGTTCATGCAGCAGGATCGCGTATTTGCGGTTGGAAATGAGTACGGTGGTGATGTCGAGCCGCTCCCGCCCCT
>DASTAF010000269.1:0-2820 GCA_035713005.1 Acetobacteraceae bacterium | reverse complement strand
GCGGCGATGGCATCGTTGGTCGCGCCGGTCACCCGCGGGTTGAACACGTAATAGGTCGCGAGGAAGCCGGCGGAATCCTTGGGCCGGTCCTTGAACGTGCCCTGCATGACCAGGCCGAGCTGGTAATAGGCCTGAACCGGCGCGCGTCCCGAAATGCCGAACTGCACCCCGGCAAAGCCCCAGAGGCGCCGCGCATCCTTGGCGTCGCTGCTCCGCCACATCACCCGTTCCGCCTGCGCATAGATCACCTTGTGCGGCCCATCCACGCCGGGCACTCCGCCCACCGCCGCGAGGCTGCCGCCGCGCGCGTTGTAGCGCGCATCCGAGAAGCCGGAGGAATCATAATAGAAACCGAGATCGTAGCGTCCGGGATAGAGCGCGTCGCTTTTCTCGGTGCTGTAGCCGGCCTCGACCGGCACAAACACCCCGGTGGCGCCCCTGGTGGACCAGCCGCCGTTCCAGGGAAAGCCGCCGCCGACATACTGGGATGGATTCGATTCCGAGGCCCCGACCGAGAGATAGGTGCGCCGCGTCGGCTTGACCTGCACTTCCCCCGCCCAGACCGCGATCGGGTAGAAAGGCTCGTTGCTGTCGAGAGACCAGTTGAACGGCACCAGGTTGCTGCACAGCGATGTCTCGAACTGGCAGTAGAGCTCGGAGGTGCCGAAGAAATTGGCGAGCGTGGTGCGTCCCACCGCGTAGGAGAGCGCGCCGTCATCGAGGCTCTGGCGGAAGGTGAATTCGGTGAGCCGCACCCGGTTATCGGGTCCGGCGCCGCCGAGGAAGCCCACCGAACTGCCGGTGAGATCATTCACGCCCTGCGGGAAGCCGCCGAAGCGCGAGTCGAAGGAAAGATCGATCTCGGCGCCCGGAATCCGCGCCAGTTTCGCCAGATCGAAATTGGCGCCGAAGGCGAGGTCGCTGAAATAGACATTCGTCCGCTTCAGCCCGCCCGCGACATTCGCGTAGTAATTCCCCTCGTAATAGCCGGTGATGTGGATGCCGGAACTGGCAAGGGATTCTTCCACATTGACCAGCGGATTTGACGAACTGCCGGATTGCGCGGCAGCCGGGCCGGCGGTTCCGGCCAATGCGGCCAGCGCGATCAGCGCGGCGTGAAGGGGAATCCGTCGCTTCGCTTGCTTGTTCCGGTCGCGCAGGGATACGGGCATGGAGTCTCTCCTGGAAGTCCTGTTCTGGATGTTTTTGATGTGCGGTTGCTGCCGGGATCAGGGCAGATGCGAAGCGGCGGGCAAAGCGGGCTCATGCGTTCCGGCGGTTTCGATGCCGCGATGCGGCGCGCCGTTGAACCAGAGATTGGCGATCACGGCGGTCATCGCGGCCAGGAAGATGCCGCTCTTCACCAGCGGCTGCAGGCCCGCCGGCACGGCGTCGAAGAAATGCAGGGCCACCACCGGGATCAGCGAAATCCCCAGGCTGATCGCGACGATGTAGGAATTATGCTGGCGTTTCGTGTAATCGACCTGGGCGAGAACGCGGATGCCGGTCGCCATCACCATGCCGAACATCACGATGCCCGCGCCGCCGAGCACGAATTTCGGCACCGAGGCGACGAGGAAGGACATCTTGGGGATCAGGCCGAGCGCCAGCAGGATGGCGCCCGCCGTGGCGCCGACCCACCGGCTCTTCACGCCGGTGATGCCGACCAGGCCGATATTCTGGGAAAACGAGGTGTGCGGGAAGGAGTTGAAGGTGCCGCCGATCACGCTGGCCAGCCCGTCCACCAGCAGGCCCCGGCGGATATCCGTCTCGTCCACCGGCTTCTCGACGATGATGCCCAGCGCCATGAACATGCCGCTCGATTCGATGAAGACGACCAGCATCACCACGACCATCGTGGCGATGGCGATGGGGTGGAATGTCGGCGTTCCGAAATGGAAGGGGGTGATCGCGCCGAACCAGGAAACCTGCCCGAGCCCGCCCACCTTGACCTCGCCGAGGAGGGCCGCCAGCACGAAGCCGAAGCAAAGCCCGAGCAGCACCGCGATGTTGCCGATGAAGCCGCGCCCATATTTCGCGATCACCATGATGAAGACCAGCACGCTCAGCGACACGAGCAGGTAGCTCGGCGCGCCGTAATGCGGATTGCCGAACCCGCCCGCCGCCCAGTTGATGCCGACGGGGATCAGGTTCATGCCGATCGCGGTGATCACGATGCCCTGCACGAGCGGCGGAAAGAAGCGGATCAGCCGGCTGACGAAGGGCGCGATCGCCATCGAGATCAGGCCGCCCGCGATTGTCGCGCCATAGATCGCCCTGATGCCGAGGGCAGGGTCGCCGGCCAGCACGATCATCGGCCCCACGGCGGCGAAGGTCACCGCCATGATCACCGGCATGCGGATGCCGAACGGGCCGACGCCCACCGATTGCAGCAGGGTGCCGATGCCGCAGCAGAACATGTCGCTGCTGATGAGATATCCGGTCTGGCGGGTGGTCAGATGGGCGATGCTGGCGATGATCAGCGGCACCGCTACGGCTCCCGCGTACATCACCAGAACGTGCTGGAAACCGAGGGCGATGAGGCGCCCCGGCGGCAGCCAGGCATCGGTTGGACTGGTCTTGGACGTAATCGGCATCTCGTCTCCTCCCGGAGTGCTAAGGTTATGCCGGCCGCCCGTTTTCGGGCGTTTCCGGCAGCCGTATCATGACGTTTCAGGGTCTCATGTAGCTGGCGGGCGATGCGCGGTCGGACCGCAAATTCGCCGCATAAGCGAAGGATTATGATCAGGCGGTGCCTTCGGGCTCCGGCACCGGCTCGGGCAGGCGAAGATCGAGGCGGAACCCGGCGATCTTCGTGAC
>DASTAF010000268.1:0-2042 GCA_035713005.1 Acetobacteraceae bacterium | reverse complement strand
CGCTTGATCTGGTCATAGGCGGCGTTCACCCGCGCCACCCGCTCGGTCGCCCGGCGGATGAATTCCTCCGGCACCCCGCGCGCGGCGAGCTGATCGGGGTGGTTCTCCCGCATCAGCTGTTTCCAGCGCGCGCGCAGCGCCTCGTTGCTGGCATTGCGCGCGAGGCCGAGCACCTGATAGGGATTCTCGCTGGTTCCAGCGAAGCGCGAGCCGTTACCCCCGGCCCGCGAGCGGGCGGTGCTGTCCAGCCCGAAAATGGCGGCGATATTCGCCAGCATGTCGGATTCGGCTTGGTTGATCGGCTGATCCGCCCGGGCGATCACATGGAGCGCCGACAGAATCTGCTCCAGCAGAAGCCGATTATCGGCGAAGCTTTCGGCGAGCTGGCGGGCGAAGGATTCGTAGCCGGAAGCATCCTCGCGCGCCTGATCGAACATGCGCCCGACCGCCGGCAGCGCCGCCTCCTCGATCTGGAACTGCCGCTTGAACGCGTCGATCTCGGCGCGGTTCACCGGCCCGTCACACTTGGCGAGCTTGGCGGCCAGCACGGTGATGCCGATGGCGAAGACCTGATCGTGCCTTCCCATCAGCCCCGCCAGGCGGGCGGCATCGAAGGGCAGGGCACGGCCCAGCCTCGCCCCGATCTGCTGGAACTCGCCGCTATCCGCCGCATGGCCGAGCGCCGCGCCAGCCACGGCTCCCATGGGGCCGCCTACGGCGAAACCCGCGATGCCACCGATGATCTTGCCCCAGAGAACCATGATGCCGTTATCGCGCCGTGGCCCCTTGCGGTCAAAGGCGGTTTATTCTTGCGCGTTCGCGCCTTCCGGCATGGCCGCCCGCAGCTCGCGCAGATTCTGCTCGACGAGCGGCATGGTCTGTTCGGCGATGCGCCGGTAGATCGGACTGACGCCGCTGCGCAACTCCTCGCGATAGACGGCGAGCGCGCTCTCATGGCTGTCGATCTCGTCGCGCAGGAAGGCTTCCGAAAGATTGGGCTGCGGCTTGTAGGTAAGGGCGACGAGCTTCGCCTTGTATTCCTGCGGCAGCGTGTTCGGCAGGGCCGTGTTGGTCTGCGCCGCCTGCTGGCGGATCACCGGCGCGTAATGCGCGGCATCGGCGCAGATCTTGTCCGCGACCGGCCTCACCCGCGGGCTCAGCGCGGCCTTTCTCACCACGTCGCAGGCGGCGAGATCGAAATGCACCAGCTGATAGGTGCTGGTCACGAATTGCAGATCCTGCGGCGAAAGGCTGGATGTTTCCGGCGCCCGCGCCGTGGTGGCGCATCCGGCCAGGGCGGTCATCGTCGCGATCATCACAATCGTGGCGGCAGGGCGGACGGAAAGTTTCATTCAGCAATCTCCCTGATGATCCGGCTCTGATAGTCCATTCCCAGCTTCCGGCGCAACGTAGCCGGCAAAGGTTAAGAATCATGTAAGATCACGGCGGCTTGAAAGGATTCCCGCTCATTCCGATTTCAGCTCTCGCCGCCCCGGCACTGCCAGCCTGTCACACCGCCCCTCCTTCCGAGATGAGATCTTCATGGCCGACATAGAAAAGCCCTTGCTTCATTCCAGAGTTCGCGAGGGCCTGCCCCATCCGCTGGGCGCCACCTGGGACGGCAAGGGGGTGAACTTCGCCCTGTTTTCCGCCAATGCGACCAGGGTGGAGGTCTGCCTCTTCGATCATGAAGGAAAGGTCGAGACGGCGCGGATCGAGCTGCCGGAATATACCGACGAGATCTGGCACGGCTATGTCCCCGATATCGGCCCGGCTCAAGTCTATGGCTATCGCGTCTACGGCCCTTGGGAGCCGGAAGCCGGGCACCGGTTCAACCCAAACAAGCTGATGCTCGACCCCTATGCCCGGGCGCATACGGGGGACCTGAAATGGGACCCGGCGGTGTTCGCCTATCAGATGGAGACCGGCGACGACCTGACCTATGACGAGCGGGACAGCGCGCCCTTCATGCCGAAATCCGTCGTCGTCGATCCGAATTTCGACTGGCAGGGCGAGCCGAACCGCAGCCCGGTGGCCTGGGA
>DASTAF010000267.1:0-10175 GCA_035713005.1 Acetobacteraceae bacterium | reverse complement strand
CAAGGGCGGCGCGCCGGGCAGTTCCGCCACCTCCCGCCTCTCGTCGATCACCTTGTAGACCCGGTCCAGCCCGGCCATGCCTTCCTGCACCGCCGCGTTCATCGTGCCGAGGGCGCGCAGGGGGCGCGAGGCGATCAGCAGGGCGGCGACGAAGCCGGTGAAATTACCGAGGCCCGAGGCGCCCACCGCGTTGCGCCAGCCGGCGAAGCCGATGACCAGCGCGATGGCCACGCCGCCCAGCACCTCCAGCATCGGGTCGAGCGCCGCCCTGCCCCGGATCATGCGCATCAGCGCCTGATACAGGCCGGTGAAGGCCTGCTCGGCACGCGCCTTCTCGTGAGCCTCCAGCCCATAGGCGCGCACGGTGCGCGCCTGGGCGAAGCTTTCGTTCAGCACCGAGGCCGCCTCGCCCATGCGCGCCTGCATGCCGCCGGAGGCGCGCCTGATCCGCCGCCCGATGCGCTGCACCGGCAGCCCCGCCAGCGGGTAGAGCACCGCGGCGATCAGGCTCAACTGCCAGTCGATGGTGATCATGGTGATGGTGAGCCCGATCAGGGTGAAGGCATCGGCGATGCCGTTCACCGCCCGGCTCATCGCCTCGCGGATGACGGTGGCGTCGGTGGTGAAGCGTGCCGCCAGCGAGGCCGGGGGCTCGCGCTCCAGCCGCGCCAGCTCGGCATCCGTCAGATGGGCGAACATGGCGGTCTGCAGCCGGCGGATGATGTTCAGCACCACCTGCTGCGTCGCGATGGTCTGGAAATACTGCGCCAGCGCCTTCACCAGCGTCACCACCAGCACCGCCGCCGGCACCTGATACAGAATCCGCGAATCGCGATTGGCGAACATGGTGAAGGCGCGGTCGATCAGCGCCGGATACAGCGCCGTGGTGCCCGACATGATGAGCGTGAGGAGGATGATCAGCGCCAGCCGCCCGCGATAGAAGCGGATGTGATCGCGCCAGAGGCGCATGACCAGGGCGCGCGTGCTCGGTTCGACCGGGGCGGGGATGAAGGCGGCCAAGGACTCCTCGGAATGAACGCTTGCCCGCTCTATCGGCGCGAGCCGCCCGGGCGTCAATGCGATGCCGGATGCTCGGCGTGATGCCCGCTGAGCAGCGCCCCCGCCTCCCGGTCCAGCCGGGCGCAGACCGGCACCGAGATCAGCCCGATGGCGCTCACGATCAGGAAGGCCCAGGCATAGTCATCCATGGTGGGTCGGGCATGGCCGGAAAGCGCCGTCGCCACCTCCAGGCATCCGGCGGAGACCGAGATGCCCAGGGTGATCGTGATCTGCTGGAAGGTGGCGTAGAAGCTGGTCGCGGCGCTCATCCGCGATCTCGGCACATCGGCATAGGCGATGGTGTTGAAGGCGGTGAACTGCAACGAGCGGAACACCCCGCCTACAAGCAGCACCGCGTCCAGCGCGACGATGGGCCAGCCGGGCCGGAAGGCGGCGCAGATGGCGGTGAACAGCACCGACAGCAGCCCGATCCAGATCATCGCGTCGCGGAAGCCGAACCGGCGCAGCAGCGGCTGGGCCAGCGGCTTCATCGCCAGCGCGCCGATGGCGGCCATGAAGGTGACGGTGCCGCTCTTGGCCGCCGATTCCCCGAAGCCGAGCTGCAGCATCAGCGGCAGCAGGAAGGGAACCGCCCCCGCCAGAACCCGGAAGAAGGAGCCGGCGATGGTGGAATTGGCGAAGGTGCTGATCCGCATCAGCGAGAGATCGAGCACCGGATGCGGATGGCGCCGGGCGTGGCGGATATAGAGGATGGTCGCGGCGATGCCGAGGCCGAAGGCGGCCAGGCTCCAGCGGAGCGGGATGATGCCGCGCCCGACCGTCTCGATGCCGATCATCAGCAGCGCCATGGCGAGGCCGCTATAGACCAGCCCGCTCAGGTCGAGCCGCCCCGCATGCTCGGCATCCTTCACCTCGGCGACGAAGAAGGTGACCGCGACCACGCCGATCACGCCGATCGGCACGTTGATGTCGAAGGTCCAGCGCCAGGAGGCATAGGTGACGAGGAGGCCGCCGAGCGGCGGCCCCACCACCGGGCCAATCAGCGCCGGCATGGTGAGCCAGGAGGTGGCCGCCACCATGTCCCGCCGGCGCACCGATTTCAGCAGCAGAAGCCGGCCGACCGGGACCATCATCGCGCCGCCGACACCCTGCAGGATGCGCGCGCCGATCAGCTCGCCCAGGCTGGCCGAGAAGCCGCAGAGGATCGAGCCGATGGTGAAGATGATGATGGCGGCGCGGAAGACGGTGCGGCTGCCGAAGCGGTCGGCGAACCAGCCGGAGGCGGGGATGAAGACGGCCAGGCTGAGCAGGTAGGAGGTGAGCGCGAGGCTCATGTGAATGGGATCGGCATGGAAGCTCTTGGCCATGGCGGGCAAGGCGGTCGCCACGATGGTGCCGTCCAGGTTCTGCATGAACAGGGCGGTGGCGACGATCAGGGCGGTCACCCGCATCTGGCGGGGGGTCATTCCGCCTTCATCGTCATCCTCGTCCAGAACAGCGCTCATTCCCTTATCATCGGGAAGCCCCGCGCCTTCGCCTAGCCCCCCTCGGGCATGGCTACCGCGCGATTATGGGGGCGAGGCGGCGAGCTTCGCCCAGTCGACCGGCGGCACCTGGGCGATCTGGCTGCCGTTCGCCGTCAGCCGTCCCTTCGCCAGAGCCAGCTTCGCCTTCAACTGCTGCGCGCCGTTGGCCGACTTGACCATGTAGGGCTGCAGCCCGGCGGTGATGGCGCTGATCTGCCCGATCATCGAGGGATAGGCGCTGGCGATATCGGCCAGGAACTCGCCCAGGCTGCTCGCCTCGACATCGGCCCGTCCGCGTGGCTGCAGATTGGCATCGAAGCTGAACGAGCCCGTGGCATGCGCGACCGCCGGACCCAGGCCCAGGCCCAGGCTGAACCCGCCATGCCCGCCCTGCTTCGCCCAGGCCTCGATGGCGGGGGCCGCCGCGCGCAGCAGCGCCTGGGGATTCCGGGGAGCGGCCTCGGCCGCCGCTCCGACGCGCTGGGAGACGGCCTGGAGATTGGCGGGGACCGGGCCGGAGAGGCTGATGTTCTCCGAGACCGAGTCGATCTTGCCGTTGAAGGGCAGATGCGCCAGCGTCACGAAGATCGGCGAGAGCGCCAGGCCGCCGATCTGCTCCTGCATGCTGAAGGCGGTGCCGCCCGCGCCCGCCGACTGGTCGAAGCGGGTATGGCTGATCAGGGAGGAGATGCTGAGCAGGGTGAAATTGGTGTTGGCGCTGTCCAGCCGGAAGCCGGTGGCCACCAGATCGCCGCCGTGGACCGGATTGCGCCTGGCGCCGAAATAGGCGCCGGGATCGATCCGGTAATCCGCGGCGAGGCTGGTGAAATCGGCGGCGAAGGAGGGGCCGTTCCGCAGCGAGACCGTGGAGCTGAGCGGCAGATCGATATGGAGGATGGACCAGTCGCCGATGCCGATATGGGCGCCCGCCCGCGGCAGGGTCAGTTCGGGCTGGGCCATGGCGCCGCTGGCGGGGGGGACGAGTTTCAGATCGGCCACGCCGAACCGCGCCACCAGCGGCGAATTGCCGCGCGTGAGCGGGCCGTGGGTCACCTGCCAGCCATTGGCGCGCAACTGCGCCTCCATCTGGCGGAAGCCCACCACCAGCCGGCCTTCGAGATACCACCAGGCGCCGATCCAGGCGATGACGAGGACCGCCAGCAGCACCAGGATGAATCTCAGAAATCCGCGCATGTGCAGGTCCTTTGCCGGCTTGGCCAGGTTCGGCTTATCGGGGATCGGGCGCGGTCAGACAACCCAGTAGCCGGCGACGACGAGCCCGGTCTGGAGCACGAGCAGGCCCGCGAACAGGAGCATGACGAGGCCGCGCAGGAGGCGCGGCGCCGGGCGCAGCAGCAGGGCGAGGCCGAGGAAGATCGGCAGCACGGGATAGAGCAGGCGCATCGCCGAGGTCGCGTTCTGGATCGTGTCGATGAACCAGACATAGCCCAGCAGCACGCCAAGGCCGGAGAAGGGCACCACCAGGGGCCGGATGCGGAAGGACGCGATGACGCCGGCGAGCGCGAGCAGAACCGAGATTTTGCCCAGGAAAATCTCGATCATGTAGTTGGCGGAATGGGTGATGCGCAGCCTCGCCAGCGCGTGATAGGCCCCGGCGGCATAGGCGCCGATATTCTGATAATACCAGGGAGGGCTGATCAGCCGCCCGAGGCGGATGGAGGCCTTCGGCGCGGCGCCCCAGGCGCTCTGCGCGCTGAGGAAGGCCAGCGGGTGGCCGAGCATGATCCACTGAAAGGCGATATAGGCCAGCAGCCCGGACACGCTGAGCAGGCCGAACCCGATCAGCGGCGGAATTTCCCGCGCCGGCATCCTTGCCCGCAGCCACGCCACTCCCTGATCGACGCACAGCACGAATGACAGGAAGACCAGCAGCGGCCCGCCGGCGGTGCCGATGCCGCACCAGAGGGCCGCCCGCCAGCGCCGGCCATCCATGATGTCCAGCAGGGCGAGCATGACCAGCAGGTTCATCAGCCCGGTCGGGTAGCCCATGATGAAGAAGCTCGCCGCCGGATAGAGCGCGTAGAGCATGGTCGCGCAGGCGGCATCGGATTCGGGCATCAGGCGCCTGGCGAGCCTGAAGAAGACCGGAACCGATGCGATGCCGGACAGCGCGCCCGGCAGGATCATGACCGCGATGGACCGGCTTCCGGTGAGCAGGATCGCCGCCCGCTCGATCAGCGGGTAGAGCGGAAAGAAGGCGACGTCCTGGTAATGGCCGATATTGCCGCCGGCAAGCGCGTCCCATTGATAGCCTTGGGTGGCGATGGTCGAATACCAGCCGGCATCCCAGGCGAGCAGGTTCGGCAGAAGGCCGTTCCGATGATGCCAGAAGCCCGGGGGCAGAACGAACACCCCGAGCATGATTCCCAGGCCCAGCGCCGCCAGCATCGCGCCGGTGAAGATCGCCGGTTTCCGCCAATCCACGCGGGAGCGCATGGCGCCCGCCCTGCCTATCGCCACGCCGCTCATACGAGCCAGTATCCGGTGGGAAGGAAGGCGGCGTTGATCACGCTCAGGATGGCGAGCAGGCCGAGCAGCAGTCCGTAAATCCACCGCCCGCGGAAAGCGCCAAGCCCCAGGAACAGCGCCGCCGCCGGAAAGATCAGCCGCGGCGTCGCCTGCAGGTTCTGGTTCGTGGTGACGATGAACCACAGATAACCGAGCATGACGACGAGCGCCGCGAGCGGCAGCGCCGGCGGCCGCACCCTGCGCCAGGCGGCGATGAGGCCGATGATTCCCAGGATCAGCGTGATCCCGTTCAGCACGAACTGCTCGCCGAATTCCAGGTTCTTCCACATCAACGGCGTGAATGGCGCTCCCGCGCGCCATGCGTGAAAGTCCTTCGCGAAGGTCCGCAGTCCGCCGCCCGGCAGCGTCGCGTACCAGCCCGGGCTGAAGAACCGGTGCAGCCTGACCAGGAAGGGCGGCGAGGTTCCCCAGGCCTCCTGCGCCTTGATGAAGGCGAGCGGGTCGTGAAGGGCGATCCCCTGGAAGATGATGAAGCCGATCAGCCCGATCACGGTGAGCAGGCCGAAGCCGATCAGGCGTGGAACCTCCCGCACGTCTCTCGTTCCGCGCAGCCAGGCGATGCCCTGGTCCAGGCAGAGCCCGATTGCCACGAAAACCAGCGTCGGCGCCACGCCCGTTCCGATGCCGCACCACAACGCCGCCCGCCAGTATCTCCGCTCCACATAAGCCGATAGCGCCGCGAGCGCGCACAGATTGATCAGCCCCGTCGGGTAGCCCATGGCGAAGTAGATCGTCGCCGGCCAGAAGGCATAGATCGCGGTCGCGCATTTCGCCGCATCCGCCGGAAGCACGCGCCGCGCCAGGCGGTGAAAGGCGAAGACCGAGGCCACGCCGAGGGCGAGACACAGGGCTACCATCATCTCCGGGCTGCCATTCCCGGTGATCACCATCACCACCCGCTCGATCAGCGGGTAGAGCGGGTAGAAATCGACGTTCTGATAGTGGCCGAGCTGCATGCCGACTGCCGGATTCCAGGCATAGCCGTTGCTGGCGATCTCGAAATACCAGTTGCCGTCCCAGGAGAGCAGCCTGCTGGCGAAGCTGCCTGCATGATGCCACGGGCCATAGGGGATGAAACTGACGCCCAGCGCCATGCCCAGCCCCATCAGCCCCAGCATGACGATGCTCATGGCGAGCGGGAAGCGCCAGCCGCTTCCCAGGATGAGGTCCAGGATGGGCCTTCCGGCGCGAGAGGGCCGCTCCTCCAGCACAATCGGCGCGTCGATCCGGTTGTTCATCGGCAATCATGCCCCTGTCAGATCAATTTCGGCCGCATCGCGGCGGCCTGCCGTAACAGGACCGGCCCGAAGGGGCAACCGCGAATTCCTCAATGTTCCGGTTCAACCAGTCAGATGAGGAAATACCCGCTGGCGGCGGCGACGCCGTTCATCACCGTCAGGGCTCCGAGCAGCGAAAGCAATGCGGCGAGAAGCAGGCGGGAGCGGGCGGTCAGCGCGCCCAGACCCAGGAAGACCGCGATTGCCGGATAAAGGAGCCTCGGCGTCGCCGTCATGTTCTGGTTGGTGGCGACGATGAACCACAGATAGCCGATCAGTCCGGCAAGCGCCGCCAGAGGCACCGCCAGCGGCCGCACCCGCCGGAAGGCCGCCATCAGCCCGGCGAGCACGAGCACGAAGGAGATGCCGTTCAGCATGAACTGCTCGTTGTACTGGATGTCCCTGCGGAGCGCCGGGGTCATCCGTCCGTTCCGGGTGGCGTGAACGTGCCGAAAGAACTGGAACGCCTGCGTCTGCAGGTGGAAGTAGCGCGGAATGTCGAAAAGCCGGTCCAGGCGCACCAGGGCCGGTGGCGAGGTTCCCCAGGCATCCTGCGCCTTGATGAAGGCGAGCGGATCGTGAAGGGCGATCCACTGGAAGATGATGAAGCCGATCAACCCGCTCACGCTGAGCAGGCCGAAGCCGATCAGGCGGGGAATTTCGCGCACGTCCCTCGTTCCGGAAAGCCAGGCAAGCCCCTGATCCAGGCACAGACCGGCCGCCAGGAACACCAGGGTCGGCGCGGCCGCGGTGCCGATCCCGCACCAGAGCGCGGGCCGCCAGTATCTCCGCTCCACATAGGCCGAGAGCGCCGCGAGCGCGCACAGATTGATGAGCCCCGTCGGGTAGCCCATGGTGAAATACACGCTCGCCGGCCAGAAGGCGTAGATCGCGGTGGCGCCGCGTGCGGCATCCGGCGCCAGCAGCCGCCGCGCCAGCCGCTCGAACGCGAAGACCGAGGCGATGCCGAATGCGGTTCCCGTCGCGACGAAGACGGCCGGAGCGGAATTGCGCAGGATATCCATCACCAGCCGCTCGATCAGCGGATAGAGCGGATAGAAATCCGGGTTCTGGTAATGGCCCGGCAGCATGCCGGTGGACGGATTCCAGGAATATCCATGCTGGGCGACATCCAGATACCAGAGCCCGTCCCAGGAAATCAGGCTATTGGCGAAGCCGCCGCCGCGATACCACGGGCCGCGCGGGACGAGCATGACGCCGAGCGCCATGCCGATGCCGAGCAGCGCCAGCATCACCGCGCTCATGGCGAGCGGGAAGCGCCAGCCGCCCCGCCGGATGAACCGGTCCATCGCCGCTCCTTTCGACAGCCCTGATAAGCCGGTGCTTGACGGTTTCCGCGCCGCGCCGCATTTGGACTGCTTATGCCATCCTGCATCACATTCGACCAGCTTGCCGTCGGCCAGACCGCCTCGCTCGGCAAGACCATCACCGAGGCCGATATCCTGCTGTTTTCCGCGGTTTCGATGGACACCAACCCGGTGCATCTGAACCAGGAGATCGCCGACCGGACGCTGTTCAAGGGCCGCGTCGCCCATGGGATGCTGTGCGGCAGCCTGATCTCCGCCGTGCTCGGCACCGTGCTGCCCGGCCTCGGCACCATCTATCTCACCCAGTCCATGCGCTTCCGCAGCCCGGTGCGCATCGGCGATACCGTGACCGCCGTGGTCGAAGTCGCGGCGCTCGATCACGAGCGCAAGCGCGCCACCATGCGCACCCGCTGCCTGGTGCGCGGGCGGGTGGTGATCGAGGGCGAGGCCGTCGTCATCCCTCCCACCGAGGCCGTGGCCGAAGTCGCCGAGATCGCCGAAGCCGCCGAGTGAGCCGATGATCGAGATCATCCAGGACTGGCGGGATGTGCCGGAGGCCGCGCGCGGCGCCGCCATCGCGCTCGGCAATTTCGACGGGGTGCATCTGGGGCATGTCGCGGTGCTGCGGGCGGCGCATGCCGGCCGGCCGGGGGCGCGGCGGGCGGCGCTGAGCTTCCGCCCGCATCCGCGCGAATTCTTCCGCCCCGACGATCCGCCCTTCCGGCTGATGCTGGATGCCGAGCGCAGCCAGGCCCTGGCCGCCGCCGGGGTGGAGATTCTGTTCGACCTGCCCTTCGACCGCGCCTTTTCCGAGCTGACCGCCGAGCAGTTCATCGGCGAGGTGCTGCATGCAGGGATCGGCGCCGCGCATCTGGCCTGCGGGGCGGATTTCGCCTTCGGCCACCGGCGGGGCGGCAATGTTTCGCTGCTCGCCGAGCGCGCCGAGGGGCTGGGCATCGGGCTTTCGGTGGTGCCGCCGGTTTCCGACGCGGAGGGGCGGATTTCCTCCTCCCGCATCCGCCGGCTGCTGCAGGACGGCTATCCGGAACGCGCCGCGAGCCTGCTGGGGCGGCCGCATGTCATCCGCGGCATTGTGACGCATGGGGATGCGCGGGGCCGCACCATCGGTTTTCCCACCGCCAATATCGCCCTCGGCCGCCATCTGGAGCCGGCGCGCGGGGTTTATGCCGTCACCGCGCGGCTGCCGGGCGGCATGGCGCGGGGCGTCGCCAATATCGGCCGGCGGCCCACGGTGGCGGAGGGGGCGATCTCGCGGCTCGAAGTGCATCTGTTCGATTTCGAGGGCGATCTCTACGATGCGGAGCTTGCCGTCTCGCTGCATCATTTCATCCGCGCCGAGCGGAAATTCGCCAGCTTCGACGAATTGCGGGGGCAGATCGCGCGCGATGCCGAGGCGGCGCGGGCCTTGCTTGACCATGCCGGGGCCGCCCCGTCATAACCCTGCCCCTATGAACGACGCCCCTGCCGATTATCGTGATACCGTATTCCTGCCGCGCACGAATTTCCCGATGCGCGGAGAGCTGCCGAAGCGCGAGCCGGAATTCCTCGCCCGCTGGGCACGGATGCGGCTGTTCGAGCGCCTGCGCGAGGCGGCGAAGGACTGTCCGCCCTTCATCCTGCATGACGGGCCGCCCTATGCCAACGGCAATCTCCATATCGGCCATGCGCTGAACAAGATCCACAAGGACGTCATCAACCGGGCCCGGCAGATGGCGGGGTATGACGCGAATTACGTCCCCGGCTGGGACTGCCACGGCCTGCCGATCGAATGGCGGATCGAGGAGCAGTACCGCAAGAAGGGCCGCGACAAGGACGAGGTGCCGGTGCTCGATTTCCGCCGCGAATGCCGGGAATACGCGGCGCACTGGATGGCGGTGCAGGCGGAGGAATTCCGGCGCCTCGGGATCGAGGGGGACTGGGCGCATCGCTACGCCACCATGGATTTCGCCTCCGAGGCCGCCATCGCGGCGGAGATTCATGAATTCGTCCGCAATGGCGCGCTGTATCGCGGCCTGCGCCCGGTGCTGTGGAGCCCGGTGGAGAAAACAGCGCTGGCCGAGGCGGAGGTGGAGTACCAGGACCGCAAGGATACGGCGATCTGGGTCAGGTTTCCGATCATCGTAACACCGGTTGAACCATATACAGACGAAATTACACCTTTAGCGAAAACATTGTCTGGTGCCTCCGTCGTCATCTGGACGACGACGCCCTGGACCATCCCTGGCAACCGCGCCATCGCCGCCGGAGCCAATATTGAATATGTGGATATTGTTGTCCGTGATGTTGAAGAAGGTAGTCTTGCGCAGCCTAACGACGTTTTGAGAGTCGCAGAGGAGCTTCGTCACAAGTTTTGTGCTGACGTCGGCATCACCAGTCATGAGGTGATTCCATTTCCAGTTTGGCAACTGCGTGACCTCATCTGCGCCCATCCTCTGCGCGGGTGCGGCTATGAT
>DASTAF010000266.1:0-2187 GCA_035713005.1 Acetobacteraceae bacterium | reverse complement strand
GGGCTGATCACCGAGATCAAGAAGGCATCGCCCTCCGCCGGGCTGATCCGTCCGGATTTCGATCCCGCCGTGCTCGCCCGCGCCTATCGCGATGGCGGCGCGGTGTGTCTTTCGGTGCTGACCGACGGGCCGCATTTCCAGGGGGCCATCGCCCATCTGCAGGAGGCCCGGGCGGCGGTGGACCTGCCGGTGCTGCGCAAGGATTTCATCCTCGACATCTGGCAGGTCTATGAGAGCCGGGCTATGGGCGCCGATGCCATACTGCTCATCCTCGCGGCGCTTTCCGACGAGGATGCGAGGGAGCTGGAGGAACTGGCCCAGGCGCTGGACATGAACGTGCTGCTGGAGGTGCATGACGAGGCGGAACTCGACCGCGCCTCCGGCATGCAGGCCCGCATCGTCGGCATCAACAACCGCAATCTCAAGACCATGACCACCAGCCTGGAGGTCAGCGAGCGTCTGGCCCCGCAGGTGCCGCCGGAGCGCTTCGTGGTGGCCGAATCCGGCATCCGCAATTTCTCCGACATCGAGCGGCTGAAGAAGGCCGGCATCCAGGGCGTGCTGGTCGGGGAAAGCCTGATGCGGCAACCGGATGTCACCCGCGCGACCCGGACGCTTCTGGGATTGGGCGCATGAGCACGCTGACCCATCTCGACGAGCAGGGGGCGGCGCGGATGGTCGATGTCTCGGCCAAGGCGCCGACCGCGCGGGAGGCCACCGCCGCCGCCCAGGTGCTGATGCGGGCGGAGACGCTGGCGCTGGTGACCGAAGGCGCTGCGAAGAAGGGGGACGTGATCGCCACCGCGCGCATCGCCGGCATCATGGCGGCCAAGCGCACCGCCGATCTCATCCCGCTCTGCCATCCCCTGCCGATTTCCGCCGTCACCATTGAGCTGACGCCCGATGCCGGGCTGCCGGGCATCCTCATCCGCGCGACCGTCCGCACCACTGGCGTTACCGGGGTGGAGATGGAGGCGCTGACCGCCGCCAGCGTCGCCGCGCTGACCATCTACGACATGCTGAAGGCCGCCGACCGGGCCATGCGGATCGATTCCCTCCGCGTCGTCCATAAATCCGGCGGCAAATCCGGCACGTTCGAGCAGGATTAGGCGATGCTGAGCGTGGCGGAGGCGCGGGCGCGGATTCTGGCGATGCTGGCGCCGACCGGGCCGGAGGTGGTCGCCCTGGCGGAGGCGGCGGGGCGGGTGCTGGCGGCGCCGGTGGCGGCGCGGGTGACGCAGCCGCCGGCGGATGTATCCGCCATGGATGGATTCGCGTTGCGGGCGGCGGACGGCGGTGCCGGGGCGCGGCTGCGGGTGATCGGCGGCGCTCCGGCGGGACATCCCTTCGAAGGGCGTGTCGGCGCGGGCGAGGCGGTGAGCATTTTCACCGGCAGCGTGATGCCGGATGGCGCGGATGCGGTGCTGCTGCAGGAGGACGCGGCGGTTGATGGTGATGTTGTGACCGTGAACGAGGCGGTGGCGCCGGGGCGGCACATCCGCCGCAAGGGGCAGGATTTCGCCTCGGGCGATGTGGTGCTGGCGCCGGGGCGGCGGCTGGGCGCGCGGCAGGTGGGGCTGGCGGCGGCGGCCAATCATGCCTGGCTTTCGGTGCATCGGCGGCCTGTGGTGGCGATTCTCGCCACCGGGGATGAGATCGCCATGCCCGGCGAGCCGATTCCCCGGGGCGGCATCATCAGCTCCAACAGCCATGCCCTGGCGGCGTTCGTGCGGGCTGCGGGCGGGGTGCCGCTGATCCTGCCGGTGGCGAGGGATGATCGCGCCGCCATCGCGGACGCGGCGGCCCAGGCCATGCGGGCGGACATGCTGGTGACCACGGGGGGCGCCAGCGTCGGCGCGCATGACCTGGTGCAGGCGGGGCTTTCCGAGCAGGGGCTGGCGGTGGATTTCTGGAAGATCGCCATGCGCCCCGGCAAGCCGCTGATGTTCGGGAAGATGGCCGCGCTGCCGGTGCTGGGACTGCCGGGCAATCCGGTTTCGGCCCTGGTTTGCGCGCTGCTGTTCCTGCGCCCGGCCATCGAGCGTCTCTGCGGCCTGCCGGGAGAGGCGCCGCCGGCCGAAATGGCGCGGACCACCGCCGCCCTGAAGGCGAACGACCATCGGGCGGATCATCTGCGGGCGAGCCTGGCGCGGGACGAGGCGGGCGGCTGGCTGGCGACGCCTTTTC
>DASTAF010000265.1:0-2592 GCA_035713005.1 Acetobacteraceae bacterium | reverse complement strand
CGCCATGCGCCTCTGGCTCAGGGGCGAGTATGGCAGCCTTGCCGCGCTGAACCGGCAATGGGGCACGGATTTCGCCGACTGGGGCGATGTGGTGCCGAGGCTGACCGACGCGGCGGTGCGGCAGAAGGGCGAGAATTTCTCTGCCTGGGCGGATTTCAAGCGCTGGATGGATGTGGCCTTCGCGCGGGCGGTGCGCATGGGCAGGAATGCGGTCCATGCCGCCGATCCCCATGCCCTCGCCGCCATCGAGGGAGCGCAGATTCCCGGCTGGGGCGGCTATGACTACGCCCGCCTCGCCCCGGCCGTGGATGTGATGGAGATCTATGACGGGGACGAGAATATCGAGATCGCCCGCTCGCTGAACCCGGCGCTGGTCATGC
This sequence comes from Acetobacteraceae bacterium, assembly GCA_035713005.1. Taxonomy (GTDB): domain Bacteria; phylum Pseudomonadota; class Alphaproteobacteria; order Acetobacterales; family Acetobacteraceae; genus Acidiphilium. The sequence continues at coordinate 2,212 of DASTAF010000265.1, read as the reverse complement.
TGATGACCTTCTCCAGCGGCGATGCCCGGCAGAGGCACGGGCTCTGGCGCAGCGTGCTCCGTGGCATGCGCGGCGCCATCCTCTGGGATGAGAGCGACAGGCTGGTGAACGGAGACGGCTCCCCCGGTCCCTGGGGCCGGCAGGTGGCGCCGATTTTCATCGAACTGCGTGGTGTGCTGGGGCGCCTGCTCATGGAGAGCGAACGGGTGAGCGACCCGGTGCTTACGCTCTATTCTCCCGCCAGCCTGCGCACCCAATGGCTGCTGGATCGCCGCGTCGGAGGCGGACCATGGGAGAATCGCGGCGCCGAGGCGGAAACCGAGGGGGATGACGCGGTCCGGGCGGCGATGCGGCGCTTTGCCCGCATGGTCTCGCGCAACTGGCTGCAGGGGAACTATACGGCGCCCGGCCTCGTGGAGCAGGGGGCGCTCAGGAATGGCCATGTCCGGCTGCTCCTGCTGCCGCATGTCCTGGCCTTGTCGGCCAGGGCGGCGGCGGAAATCCGCCGTTTCGTGGCGGGGGGCGGTGTCGTGGTGGCGGATGTGGCGCCGGGGCGGTTCGACGAGCACAGCCGCCGCCTGCCGCATCCGCTGCTGGCCGATTTGTTCCGGAACGGCTCACAGGCCGGGCAGGGGGCCGCCATTCTGCTTCCCGGCCCGAATGGGCTCGCGGAAGCCTTCGCCCGCGCCGGCCTCCGCGCGCCATTCTGCATCGAAACCCCCGATGGGCGGATGGCGGAGGGCGTGTCCCTGTTCCGCTTCCGCCATGGCGCCGCCACCATTCTCGCCCTGCACCGGGATTTCGCGCCCGGTACCATCGCCGAGCCCTTCGTCCTGCGCCTGTCCTCGCCCGGCCGGCTGCGCGATCTGCGCGCTGGGCAGGCGCTCGGGCGGGCTGACCGGGTGGCGCTTCACCTCGATCCGGTCACGCCCACGATTCTCATGGTTTCCGCCTGACGCTAGCCGATCTCGATATCGCCCTCGACGACATGGGTGAGATCGACGGCTTCGATCCTGAGCGTCATCACCGCCTTGAGCGATTGATGGTCCGGCAGTTCCCCGGTCCTCAGCCTCTCCCGCACCGTTTTCTCGATCTCGCGCTGGGCGGTGACGCCGACCTCCTTCAGGAATTTGCGGATGGTCGTGTTGAAGCGGGCCTCGTCCATGCTGCGTCTCCTTCGGATATGATTGGAATTCACCTAATCATGGGAGAGAGCCAAAAGAAAAGAAGGCCGGGGGTTTCCGGCCTTTCTGGTTATTCGACTTCTTCCTCGGTTTTGGGATCGCCCTCGGCATCGGGCTTGGGCAGGGCGGGCGGCGAGGCCTCGGTGATGTCGAAGGCGAGGTTGTTGTCCTTCAGCGTCACCCGCACCGCGCCGCCTCTGCTGAGCCTGCCGAACAGCAGCTCCTCCGCCAGCGGCTTCTTGATCAGCTCCTGGATCACCCGCGCCAGCGGCCGCGCGCCATAGAGCGGGTCGTAGCCGCGCTCGGCGAGGAACTCCTTCGCCGCCGAGGACAGCTCGATGGTGACGTTGCGGTCCGCAAGCTGCGCCTCCAGCTGCATGATGAACTTCTCCACCACCCGCGCCACGATCTCCGGCGTCAGCCCGGCAAAGGGGATGATCGCGTCCAGCCGGTTGCGGAACTCCGGCGTGAACATCCTCTTAATTGCCTCCTCGTCCTCGCCCACCCGGCTCTCGCGGCCAAAGCCGATCGCCGCCTTGGTCATCTCCGCCGCCCCCGCATTGGTGGTCATGATCAGGATCACGTTGCGGAAGTCCACCGTCTTGCCGTTATGATCGGTCAGCTTGCCGTGATCCATCACCTGCAGCAGGATGTTGAACAGGTCCGGATGCGCCTTCTCGATCTCGTCGAGCAGCAGCACGCAATGCGGGTGCTGATCCACCGCATCCGTCAGCAGCCCGCCCTGGTCGAAGCCGACATAGCCGGGCGGGGCGCCGATCAATCGGCTGATCGAGTGCCGCTCCATGTATTCGGACATGTCGAACCGGGTCAGCTCGATCCCGAGCGTCGCCGCCAGCTGCTTCGCCACCTCGGTCTTGCCCACACCGGTGGGGCCGGAGAACAGGTAGTTGCCGATCGGCTTCTCGGCATCGCGCAGCCCCGCCCGCGACAGCTTGATCGCCGCCGACAGCGCCTCGATCGCCTGATCCTGCCCGAACACCATCGACTTGAGGTCGCGCTCCAGCGTC
>DASTAF010000264.1:0-6910 GCA_035713005.1 Acetobacteraceae bacterium | reverse complement strand
CACCTATCAAAGCTGCGGCAGGGAGATGGTGGAGGGGGTTGGATTCGAACCAACGTAGGCGTGCGCCAGCGGATTTACAGTCCGCCCCCTTTAGCCACTCGGGCACCCCTCCGGTTCCACGGCGCTTCCTTCCGCGATCATCGCCTTGCTGTCAACATCCGGTTGCCAGCGGATCGCGCGCGGGATAGGTCAATCCCCATGCAGCAACGCGGTCCCAGGCCTCCCCAGCATCGTCCTTCCCAGAGCCGCCCTGGCCGCCCGCATCCGGGCAAGGAGCAGCGCCATGGCGCTTCCTCCGGCCATGGGCTCTGGCTGTACGGCATCCACCCGGTCGCGGCGGCGCTGGCCAATCCGGCGCGCCGGCTGCGCCAGCTGCTGCTGACCGCCGAGGCCGAGGCCGCCCTGGCCGCGCAACTGCCGAAGCCCTGGGCGGTTGCCGCCGAACGGGTCGAGCGCGCCCGGCTGGATCAGATTCTCGGGCGGGACGTGGTGCATCAGGGCGCGGCATTGCAGGCCGATCCGCTGGCCGCGCCGCCTTTGGCGGAGGCGCTGAAGCGGCCCGGCCCGGTGCTGGTGCTCGACCAGGTTTCCGATCCGCGCAATGTCGGCGCCATTCTCCGCTCCGCCCAGGCTTTTGGCGCCGCCCTGGTGATCACCCAGGAGCGCAACGCGCCGGAGGAGACCGGGGCGCTGGCCAAGGCGGCCTCCGGGGCGCTGGAGCGCATTCCCCTGCTGCGCACGGTGAACATCGCCCGCGCCCTGATTGCCCTCCGGGCGGCTGATATCTGGGTGCTTGGCCTCGCCGCGGATGCGCCCGCGCGCCTTTCTGGCGCCGCGCTCAACGGGCGGCGGGTGGCGCTGGTTCTCGGTTCGGAGGATGAGGGACTGCGCCGGCTGACGCGCGAAACCTGCGACGAGCTGGTGTCGCTCGCCATGCCGGGCGGGATGGAGAGCCTGAACGTCTCGGTCGCCGCCGCGGTTTCCCTTTATGAAGTATCGAGAAACTGATTTTATTCTCGTTTTATTAGACGGTTCCAATAAGAATTTTGCCGCTTCGTTGCGGAATCGGTTGTAATTTGCCCGTGGTGGTGGTAGAAGAAGGGCGGACATCAACCAAGGTTTAAGAAAATGCTCCGCATCATTGGCCTTGCCGCCGCCGCTACGGTTCTTTTCATGCAGGGCGCCGCCGCTTCGATCACCAAGCCCGTTCCCCCGGCGGCCGCGACATCGCCGGCAGTGGATCTGTTCCAGTTGAGCGCCTATTACGACAGCCAGACCGGATCGCAGCCCTTCGCCGCCGCTCCTTTCGAGCTGGAGGCCTACGTTCCGGCGCAGGTGACCTATTATGATCCCGCCGGCACGAGCGCCTTTCCCGGCTCCTTCGCCCTCACGGTCAGCGGCGATTACATCAATGACGGGGTGACGACCCCCTTCTCCAACCAAACGCTGATTTTCGTGGGCGCGCCCGCCCGGGCGGATTTCCTCGCCAGCGACTTCCTGAAGGCGGATGACCGGCTCAATATCGACGCCTTCATCCAGGGAACGCTGTTCTCCGCCACGCCTGCCGCCGGCAATGGCTATCAGACCGCCACGCTGACGCCCGGCTCGTTCACGATCAGCACGGATAAAAGCTCCTCCGCCAGCTATAATGCCGATCCGGGCATCATCGGGGGCAGCGGCAGCATCGTGCCGGTGCCGGAGCCGGGCAGTGCCGCGCTGCTGCTCACCGGCAGCCTGGGCCTCGCATTCCTGCTCGGCCGCAGCCGCCGTCCGGTCTGAGAAAACGGCGCGGCTATTCCGCACCCATGACTAGCCCCTCGATATCGTGCTTCTGCGTTATCGGCGCCAACTGGTCGACGACGCGGCAGACCAGGTGATCCCGCGCCTGCCGGGGCAGGGCGTCGTGATAGTCCCGCGTCACCATCATGTCGTGCAGGGCCGCATGGCCCGCGCCGGGCGCGTCCACCCCCAGAACCAGCACCGGCCGCGCGATGGGCGAGGGATGGGCGGTGCCGCGATGCATGGTCAGCGCCGAGCGGCAGGAGATGTCGCCCATCTGCGGATATTTGCGCACCCCGCGCTCCTCGAAGCGGGGCCAGATTTCCTTCGGCGGGAACATCTCGTGCTTCCATGAGCGGCCGTCATCCCATTGGGTGCCGGGCGCCACCTCGAACGGCCCCATATCCGGCGTCACGTCCACCCCGGTCAGGTTGAAGGCGAGGGAGGTGATGCGATGATCGCGGTAGGTTTCGGGCGGGGAGGGGAAATCCCGGTGCCAGGGCTGGTTTTTGGCCCCCTGAAATGGCGTGTCGAAGCCGATCTCGACGATCTGGTAGTCGGGGCCGAGAACCGCCTCGCACATGCCGGTGATCCAGGGATGGGTGACGAGATCGGCGAAGCCGCTCACCGCCTGGGGATGAAGCTCGACATACCAGCGGCGCGGGCCGCGGGAAACCGCGCCGCCGGGGCGCTGGATGGCTTCCCAGAAGGCGGTCATCATGTCCTCGCGCAACCGTTCCACCCAGTCGCGCGAGAACCCGCCCTTCAGCCCGACGACGCCGTCGCGCTTCAGCGTCTCGACATCATTCGTGACGCCGCCGTTGTGCTTGATCGGGGAAATTGCCGCCGAGGCCATGGCCGTCATCCCCGCCCGTTGATGGCTGCCACCGCGCGCCGCGCCATCACCCCGACCAGATGGGCGCGATAGGGCGCGCTCGCGTGGATGTCGCTGTTCATCTGCTCCTCCGGCGTCTTTATATCCCTGATCGCCTCCGGGCTGAACTCCCGGTCCAGCGCCTGCTCCATCTCCCGGTGCCGGAACACGCCGTTATTGCCCGCGCCGGTGACGGCGACGCGCGTCCCGCCCGGCATCCGGGCGACGAACACCGCCACCATCGGGTAGCGGGAGGCGGGATTGACGAATTTCTCGTAATGCGCCGCCCGCGGAATGGGCAGGGAAACCTCGGTGATCAGCTCGTCCTGCTCCAGGGCGGTGGTGAACATGCCGAGGAAGTAGTCCTCCGCCGCGATTTCCCGCCTGTTGGTCCTGATGGTGGCGCCGGTGGCCAGCGCCGCCGCCGGATAGCAGGCCGATGGATCGTTATTGGCGAGCGAGCCGCCGATGGTGCCGCGCTCGCGCACCTGCCGGTCGCCGATATTGTCGGCGAGATAGGCCAGGGCGGGGAAGGCGGATTTCACGTCCGCCGAATCGGCCACCCTGCCATGGGGCGTCATCGCGCCGATCACGATGGCATCACCCTCCCGCCGGATGCCGGTGAGGCCCAGCCCGGCGAGATCGACCACCACCGAAGGTTTGGCGAGGCGCTGCTTCATCACCGGGATGAAGGTCATGCCCCCGGCCAGGGCCTTGGCCTCCGCGTCCCCGGCGAGGATCGCCGCCGCTTCCGCGACCGAGGCGGGTTTCCGATACTCGAAATCGTACATGCTTCCTTGCTCCCTATTCCGCCGCCATGCGCGGCGCACCGGCCTGAATGATCCGCCATATCTTCTGCGGCGTGGCCGGCATGTCCACATGCGTCACGCCATAATCGCGCAGCGCGTCCACCACCGCGTTGATCACCGCCGGCGGGCTGCCGATGGCGCCCACCTCGCCCACCCCCTTCACCCCCAGCGGATTATGGGTGCAGAGGGTCGATTCCGTGCCGACCACGATGTCCGGCAGATCATCCGCGTGGGGCATGGCGTAGTCCATCAGCGAGCCGGAGAGGAACTGGCCGGCTTCGTCATACACCGCCTGTTCCAGCAGCGCCTGGCCGATGCCCTGGGCGATGCCCCCCTGCACCTGGCCCTCCACCACCATCGGGTTGATCACCCGGCCGATATCATCGACGGCGGTGAAGCCGATGATGGCGACAAGCCCGGTTTCCGGGTCGATCTCCACCTCGCAGATATGGCAGCCGCCGGGGAAGGTGAAGTTCTTGGGGTCGTAGAAGGCGGTTTCCTCCAGCCCCGGCTCCAGCTCCTCGATCGGGTAGTTGTGCGGCACGTAGGCGGTCAGGGCGATCTCGGCGAAGGCCTTGGACTTGTCGGTGCCGGCGACGGTGAATTTCCCGTCCGCGAACTCGATGTCCTCCGCCGAGGCCTCCATCAGATGGGCGGCGATCTTCTTGCCCTTGCTGATGATCTTGTCCATCGCCTTCACCATGGCCGAGCCACCGACCGCCAGCGAGCGGCTGCCATAGGTGCCCATGCCGAAGGGAATCCTCGCCGTGTCGCCATGCACCACCTCGACCTGATCGACCGGCACGCCGAGCTGCTCGGAGACCAACTGCGCGAAGGTGGTCTCGTGGCTCTGGCCGTGGCTGTGGGTGCCGGTGAACACGGTGACGGAGCCGGTCGGGTGGACGCGGATATTGGCCACCTCGTAGAGCCCGGCCCGCGCGCCCAGCGCCCCCGCCACCTTGGAGGGGGCGATGCCGCAGGCTTCGAGATAGGTGGAGATGCCGATGCCGCGCAGCCTGCCGCGCGCCTTCGCCTCGGCCCGCCGCGCCTCGAATCCGGCCCAGCCGGCGATCTCCATGCCGCGCGCGAGCGTCGCCTCATGGTTGCCGCTGTCATATTGCAGGGCCACCGGGGTCTGGTAGGGATAGGCGTCGGCGGGGATGAAGTTGCGGCGGCGGATCGCGATCCGGTCCATGCCCAGCTCCCGCGCCGCGACATCGACCAGCCTTTCCAGCAGGAAGGTCGCCTCCGGGCGCCCGGCGCCGCGATAGGCATCCACCGGCACGGTGTTGGTGAAATAGGCGCGCACCTCGGCATAGATGGCGGGGGTGGTATAGACGCCGGCCAGCAGCGTCGCCGAGAGATAGGTCGGCACCGAGGGGGCGAAGGTGGAGAGATAGGCGCCCATGTTGGCCGCCGTTTTCACCCGGAGCGCCAGGAACCTGCCATCCTCGGCCAAGGCAAGCTCGGCATGGCTGACATGGTCGCGGCCATGCGCGTCGGTGATGAAGGCCTCGCCGCGCTCGCAGGTCCATTTCACTGGCCGGTTCACCTTGGCCGAAGCCCAGGTCACCGCCGCCTCCTCGGCGTAATGGAATATCTTCGAGCCGAAGCCGCCGCCCACATCCGGCGCGACCACCCGCAGTTTATGCTCGGGGATGTGCAGCACGAAGGCGCCCATCAGCAGGCGGATGACATGCGGGTTCTGGCTGGTGGTGTAGAGCGTGTAGTCGCCGGAGGCGCGGTCGAACTCGCCGATGGCGGCGCGCGGCTCCATCGCGTTCGGCACCAGCCGGTTGTTCACCAGATCGATTTTCGCCACCCTGTGCGCGCCGGAGAAGGCGGCATCCACCGCCGCCGCGTCGCCGATATGCCAGTCGAAGCAGAGATTGCCTGGCACATCGTCATGCACCAGCGGCGCGCCTTCCGCCATCGCCGCGCGCAGATCGGCCACCGCCGGCAGCGCCTCGATGTCGAGCTCGATCGCCTCGGCGGCGTCCCTGGCCTGCTCGCGCGTCTCGGCGATCACCATCGCCACCGCGTCGCCCACGAAGCGCAGCTTGCCCTGGGCGAGCACCGGATGGGCGGGCTCGGCCATCGGGCTGCCGTCCTTGCTGTGCACCTGCCAGCCGCAGGGGAGGCCGCCTATCGCCTCGGCGGCGAAATCGGCCCCGGTGAAGATGGCGATCACCCCGGGCATCGCCTTCGCCGCCTCCGTTCCGATGCCGCGAATCCGCCCATGGGCGACATCCGAGCGCCTGAAGGCGGCATGGGTCTGGCGCGGGCGGTTGATGTCGTCGGTATAGCGGCCCCGGCCCGACAGGAACCGGTAATCCTCCCGGCGCTTCACCGAGGCGCCGATACCCTCATGGCCCATGGACGTTCCTCCGAGATCTTGTTGTTGTTGGATTTTCCTATTCGGCGGCGGCTTGCGCGCTTTCGCCCTGCATCAGCGGCCAGGCCGCGGCGATGGCCTTGACGATGTTGTGATAGCCGGTGCAGCGGCAGATATTGCCATCCAGCGATTCCCTGATCTCGGTCTCGCTCATCCCTTCCGGATGGGTCTGCACCAGATCGATGGCGCTCATCACCATGCCGGGGGTGCAGAAGCCGCATTGCAGCGCGTGATGCTCGCGGAACATCTCCTGCATCGGGTGCAGCGTGCCGTCCGGCGCCGCCAGCCCCTCGATGGTCAGCACATCCGCCCCCTCGGCCTGCACCGCCAGGATGGAGCAGGACTTGATCGATCTGCCGTTGAGATGGACGACGCAGGCGCCGCACTGGCTGGTGTCGCAGCCGATATGGGTGCCGGTGAGGCCGAGCTTCTCCCGCAGCAGCTCGACCAGCAGCGTGCGGGCCTCGACCTCGGCTGTCGCCTGCTTGCCGTTCACCATCAGCGTGACCTGAGGCATGATTCCTCCCATTGCGTGTGATCGCGGTTCTATCCGCCAGGCCCCGGAGCCGCCGGGGCGCCGCCGCCATGTGAAGACGGTAACGCGCTTTGGTCAAGAGAGGCTTTGCCCTGAATCGCCGGCGAATTGGCGGCGGATGGAATCCGTGGCATTTCCCGGCGCATGGAGCAGGTCAAAGCCGTTTCGCCCGCCAGCCGCCTCATGCTCGCCGTCCCGCCGCGCCACCGGCAGGTGGTGGCGGAATTCCTCCGCTTCGGGGTGGTGGGAACCATCGGCTTCGGCTTCGACACCGGCACCGTCTATGGCCTCTCCGAGGCGATCGGGCTGTACGGGGCGGGGATGGCCGCCTATTTCGTCGCCTCCAGCGTCAACTGGGCGCTCAACCGCGCCTGGACCTTCCGGCACCGGAAGCATGGCGCCGCCCACGCGCAATGGGCGCGCTTCCTGGCGGTGAACCTGGTCGGCTTCGTGCTGAACCGCGGCGCCTATGTCGCGCTGATCGCCGAAACCAGCCTGGCGCGCCATTATCCGGTGCT
>DASTAF010000263.1:0-3301 GCA_035713005.1 Acetobacteraceae bacterium | reverse complement strand
CCCGAGAGATTTTCGGCCAGGTCGGATTCGGCACTGGCGGGTGGGACACGGATTTCCCCAACTCCATCCTGGAAATCCTGCGCGTGGTCGCCACCGGAGCGGATGACGATCATCTTCTGGTGGAAGGTGGGGTGGAGCAATTGCCGCGCCGCCTCTGGGCACATGCGCCGGAGCGGATGGCGCACTGGCCGGAGGGAATCTCACTTGCCTCCCTTCATGGGGGGGTGCCGCTGCCGGGTGTCGCGCGCATCGCGCCCGCCGCCGATGACCAGATCGCGATCACCGACCGCTACGGCAACGAGCGTCGCTATGCGGCGGTGGTCATCACCTGCCAGGTCTGGCTGCTCTCGGCACGGATTGATTGCGCCGAATCTCTCTTCGATCATGACATGTGGATGGCGATGGAGCGGACGCATTACATGCAGTCCTCGAAAACCTTCATCATGGTGGACAAGCCTTTCTGGCGCGATCTTCATGAGCAGAGCGGGGAGGAACTGATGAGCATGACGCTCTCCGACCGGCTGACCCGCGGCACCTATCTGATCGACAACGGTCCGGACAGGCCTGGGGTGATCTGCCTGTCCTACACCTGGAACGACGATGCGTTGAAATGGCTCTCCCTGCCGCCGGACGAGCGGGTGCGGCTGATGCTGCACAGCCTTCGGCAGATCTACCCCGATCTCGATATCGGCTGCCATATCATCGGCATGCCGATCACCGTATCCTGGGAATCCGATCCGAACTTCATGGGGGCGTTCAAGGCCAATCTGCCGGGGCATTACCGCTACCAGCGCCGGCTCTTCGCGCATTTCATGCAGGATTCGCTGCCGCCCCGGCAGCGGGGGATATTTCTGGCGGGCGATGACATTTCCTGGACCGCCGGCTGGGCGGAAGGCGCGGTGACCACGGCTCTGAACGCGGTGGCCGGGGTGGTGCGGCATTTCGGCGGGTCAAGCGATCCGCGCAACCCGGACCCGGTCGAGCGCTGGCACGATCTGGCTCCCATAAGACTGTCGGAATAACAAGCAATGCGGATTTTGTTCCTGGGCGATCTGGTCGGCAGGGTGGGACGCGAGGCGGCGGTGGCGGCGCTGCCGGGGCTCCGGCGCGATCTGGCCATCGATGTGGCGGTGGTGAATGCCGAAAATGCCTCGCATGGATACGGGCTGGCGCCGGATATGGCGGAGGCGCTGTTCGCCGCCGGGGCGGATGTGCTCACCCTCGGCAACCATGCCTGGGACCGGAAGGAGATCATCCCCTATATCTCCCGGCAGAAGCGGCTGATCCGGCCCCTGAACTATCCTCCCGGCACGCCAGGCGAGGGGGCCAGCTTGGTCAACCTGACCGATGGCCGCCGCGTGCTGGTGATCAACGCCATGGCGCGGCTGTTCATGGACGCGCTGGACTGTCCGTTCCAGGCGACCCAGGCGCTGCTCGGCCGGCACCGGCTGGGGGTGACGGTTCAGGCGATCCTGATCGATTTCCATGGCGAAGCGACGAGCGAGAAGATGGCCTATGGCCATGCCTTTGACGGTCAAGTGAGCGCGGTGATCGGCACCCATACCCATTGCCCGACGGCGGATCATCAGGTGCTGCCGAACGGCACCGCCTATCTTTCCGATGCCGGCATGTGCGGCGATTATGACAGCGTGATCGGCATGGTGAAGGCGCCGGCCATCGCGCGATTCATGAAGAAGGTGCCGGCGGAGCGGCTGCACCCGGCCGATGGGCCGGCGACGGTATGCGGCGCCTTCATCGAAACCGACACGAGCGGCCGCGCCATCCGGATCGAGCCGGTCCGACTCGGCGGCAGGCTGGCGCCAGCAATGCCGATCATCTGATTTCATGTCCCGTTACGGTTTCGCCAGGCGCCGGGCGATGATCTGCACGTCGTTGCAGGCGCGGGCCTGGGGGAAATGCGCGAGCAGGAGCTTCTGCTGGCGGATTGCTTCCGGCACCCGCTCATCACGGCTGATCACGCCGATCAGCGGCGGATCGAGGCGCAGGAAGCCGCGCCCTGCCCGGGCCAGCGCCGCATGGGCTCGCTTGCCAGCCTCCATGCTGCTCGCCTGGTTCACCACCACCCGCGCATCGACGCCGAGCCCCGCCTCCTTCCTGTCTGCCTGAAGCAGCTTCAGGACCGCATAGGCGTCGGTGAGGCTGGCGGGGTCTTCAGTGATGACCAACAGAACCGTATCCGCCAGCGCCGCGAAGCGGCGCGCCGTGCCTTCGAGGCCCGCCGGGAGGTCGAGCATGACGATATCATAGCCGCTGACGGTGCCAAGACCGGCAAGAAGCTTGTCCAGCCCTGATGGATCAAGTCCGGCGAGCGTGCCAGAGCCGGATTGTCCGGCGATCAGGTCGAACCCGCCCTCGGGTATCTTCACGACGGCCTCCATCAGCGTGGATTCGCCGCGAAACACGCTGGCGAGATCGCGCTCCGGCAGATGGCCGAGCTGGATATCGGCATTGGCGAGGCCGAGATCAGCGTCGAACACCAGCACGCGCGTCCGGCGCTGACCCAGCACCTGGGCGAGGGTGAGGCTGAGCCATGTCTTGCCGACGCCGCCCTTTCCGGAGGCAACGGCGATGATGCGGGGCTTTCGGAATTCATCCACTTTGGTGGCGGTGGCGGGAGGAGGCGTCATGCTGCGTTGCTTTCCGGCGCTTTCTGATGGGCTTGCGAATGAGTGAAGTAACGGGCGAGAAGGTCGGGCGTGAGCTGCGCCATGCCGTCCGCGGCGCCAGGACCGACCCCGGCATTGGTGAGGATGAAAGGCGCTGACGCGGCCGCGGCCAGTATGCCGCCCAGCCTCCGCGCGATATCGAGCCGGGTCGGGATCATGCTGCTCGCGCCAAGCTCGGCGAACTTGACGGCGAGATCGGCGCTCTCGGTGGGATCGAGCCCGGCCTGCAGAACCAGGGCCAGGCTTCCCTGGGTTGTATCGGTCATGCTCCGCAGCGACTTCACGTCGGTCTTGTTGAAAGGATTGATGCCTGGCAGGTCGATGAGGACCGGCTGGCCGGTTGCCCGGCTCGCAAGCGCCCGTTCCAGCGCGGCCGGGGTCGGCGCGTCGATTAGTTCGAGATCGAGAATCCGGGTGAAGGCGGCAAGCTGCGCGAGTGCCGCGGCGCGGTAATGATCGCTGTTGATCACCAAGGGCTTCTTTCCTTCGCGAACCAGCTGGACCGCCAGCTTGACGAGGCTCAGCGTCTTTCCAGCACCCGGGGTGCCGATCAGCACCAGCGGCTTCTCCCAGCTCAGCGAGCCGAACCGGAAGGTTTTGCCCAGTGAATGGGC
>DASTAF010000262.1:0-2036 GCA_035713005.1 Acetobacteraceae bacterium | reverse complement strand
AAAACCGGCGCATAGGGCCGCAGCGCGGTAAGGGCAGGGCAGTAGGGGCCGGTGAAGCTCCTCACATGCGCCGCCACCGGAACCGGCGGCTCTCGCAGGGCCTCATCCAGCGCCGGGCGCTGCCCCGCGCCGATCAGGCCGGAGAGCCTCGTCTGCCGCGCCGAAACGGCTCCCCGCAGCAGGGCGCAGGGAACCGGTGCGAGTCTCGCATCCAGAGCGGCCTGAATGGCGGGGATGCCTGGCGGATGGCTCTGCCGGTTCAGGGCGAGGAAGGCGCCGAGCCCCGCGAGCAGCACGATCACCAGCGCTCCCGCCGCGAAGGGCCAGAGCCTGCGGCCCGTCCTGGCTGGCGCAGGCGGCGGCCCGGCTGCTGGCACGATCGCGGGTGCGATCCGCGTCGCATCCCCCTCCGCCTCCCGCAGCGCGGCCGCGAATTCCCCTGCCGAGCCGAAACGCTGCTCCGGCCGCTTCGCCATCGCCCGCCGCACCACCGCATCCAGCGCCGGCGCCACCGAGACGGAAAGCGCCGAGGGGGGTGGCGGCTCGACATTCAGCACCTTGTGCATGATCGAGCTGACCGATCCCTCGAAGGGCTTCTCCCCGGTCAGCAGTTGATAGAGCAGCACGCCCGCCGAATAGATGTCGCTCCGTGCGTCGATCGGCTGGCCCATGAACTGCTCGGGCGACATATAGGATGGCGTGCCGATCATGGTGCCGGCCTGGGTCAGGCTGCTGCTCTCGATCCGCGCCACGCCGAAATCCGCGAGCTTCAGCCTGCCATCGGCGGTGACGATGATGTTCGCGGGCTTGATGTCCCGGTGAATCACTCCGTTCGCATGGCTGTAGGCGAGCCCCGCGAGCAACCCTTCCATCATCCGCAGCGTGTCGGGAACCGCCAGCCGCTCGCCCCGGTCCAGGATGGATTTCAGCGTCCCGCCCTCGACGAATTCCATCACGATATAGGCGAAGCTCTTGAACTCGCCGTAATCATGGATGCCCACGATATTCGGATGGGACAAGCGCCCCGCCGCCTGCGCTTCCCGGCGGAAGCGCTGGAGAGTCTCCTCCGCCTCGTCCCCCTGGTCCAGCCGGATCGTCTTGATCGCCACCCGGCGCGCGATCACCGGGTCGAACCCCTCATACACGGTGCCCATCGCGCCGCGCCCCAGCACGCGGCGGATCTCGTATTTTCCAAGAACGGTCAGTTCATCGGTCAATTTACGGTGCTCGCCTGCGTTGACGTGCCGCCATCGCCGATCACCACGAAGGGCGCCCAATAGAACGGATCGGCCAGATCGGCCGGCATGCCATGGCCCGCCCCCTCGATCAGCGCGAGTTGGGCCGCGCGCAGGCTTGCCGCGGATTGCCCATCGGCGGCGAGGCGCTGCAGCGTGGTCGCCACCAGGTAGGAGCTCACCTGATCGTTCACCGCCCATTGCGTCACCATCAGCGCCCGCGCTCCCGCGAAGAAGAAGGCGCGGGCGATGCCGGAAAGCGCCTCGCCGCCATCCCGCCCGTTGCTGCCCCCGGTATTGCAGGCCGAGAGCACGACGAGATCGGCGTTCAGGCGCAGATCGGTGATGTCCGAGGTGGTCAGCATGGCGCGGTCGGCGGAGCGCGCGCCCGGCGGCGGGGAAGTGACGATCGCCGCCTCCTTCGCGCAGGGCAGTTCGGAGGGCAGAAGCGCGTGGGTGGCGAAATGCAGCACCCGATATTGCGCAAGATCCGCCCGCTCGATGGCGGGCACGGTGAAATCCGCGCCTAGCAGCTCGTCGGAGGCCGGAGCGTGGAAGATGGCGCGCGAGGCGGCGAGTTCCAGCTTCGCGTAGGGCAGGTCCGGCAGATCGGCGAAGAGCCGGGCGCTCAGCGCGCAGGAGGGCCCCTGGAAGGTTGCGTCGGCCTGTTGCGGCGTCACCCGCTGAAAATCGCCGAAGCCGAACCAGGGCTGGCTGGCGCGCGAATCCCCCTCGATCCGCCGCAGCGAGACGAAATTCGCCGCCGCCGGCACATAAACCAGGGTCATCCTGCGGATCAGC
>DASTAF010000261.1:0-6134 GCA_035713005.1 Acetobacteraceae bacterium | reverse complement strand
CGCGTCCACCGTCTGCAGCCGGCCGAAATCATCCGGGCAGGGCAGGCGGCGCAGCCGCAGCACCGGGGTCGCCGGCCGCTCGACGATGACGCGCTCGCTGTCCGCGGCGCCGGGGGCGGCGGGCCGCCGGGGCGGGGGGCGGAGATTGATCGGCGGCGGCGGCGCGGCGCGAAGCCGGATCCTGCCCACCGCGCCGGTCGCGGCATCGACATACCAGGGACCGGCGGCGCTTATGATCACGCCGGATTTCGCCGGCAGCTTCGGCGGCTCGCCCGCGTCGAACACCCGCTCCACGCCCGGCACCAGCCGCTTCGCCGTCGGCGCCCAACGCCCCTGGCCGGATTTCAGCAGCAGTTCGAGCAGCTTCGCCACCTGCTCCGCGGCGATGCCCGCGCGGGCAGCCTCGCCCCCGCCCAGCAGCCTCGCGATGGCGATGGCGGCCTCGCCTTGCGCCGGATCGGCGGCGATCGTCCCCGGCGAGACCGGCTCCACCCGCCCGGTCGCCTCGCCGACCAGCGAGGCGGAGACGAAGCAGGCATGCTCGCCCTCGCCGGGCGCGAGGGAAAAGACCAGCCGCCGCCGCTCGTCGGCGGGATCGGCGGAAAGCATGTCGATGAAGGATTTCTGCTCCGCCCGGCGCAGCTCCGGAAAGCGGTCGAGCGCCGCCAGCGCGCCCGCGGCCAGATGCACGCAGGCCGGATGGCGGCAGGTGCAGCGCGCGTCGAACACCACCTTCCGCCCGAGCGGGGCGGGGATCAGCGTCGCGGTGCGGCGGATTCCCTTCTCATCGACGGTGGCGGTGATCACGTCGCCCTCCAGCCGCACCTCGACCGCCCCGATCAGCATCAGGCTGCGCCCCCGGATCAGGGAGCGGGAATCGAACACGCGGTCGAGATCGGCGGAGGAGTACGGCGTCGGCACGAATCGGTGATCCTTCGATTTTGGATGACCCGCCATGATACACCGCCCCCGCCGCGAGGGCGAGGCTTGGGCTGTCCGCGCCGGACATGCCTGATCAGCCGGTTTCTTCGCGCCCGTAGAGCAACAGGAGGGCGAGGATCACCACGCCATAGAGGATGCTGCGGAAATAATCCGGCATGTCGAGGGCGAGCAGCACCGAGACCAGCACGGTCAGGCTGACCGCGCCCGCCGCCGCGCCCAGGTAATAGCCCCGCCCGCCGAGGATGCTGACGCCGCCGATCACCACCGCCGCGATCGACTGGAACAGATAGGGCTCGCCCATGCCGAGCGAGGCCTGGCCGCCGAAGCCGACCAGCATGATCCCCGCCAGCGCCGAGAAGAAGCCGCTCGCCGCGTAGAGCAGGATGGTGATGCCCGGCACGCTCACCCCGGCGAGGAAGGCGGCGAGCGGATTGTTCCCGATCGCGTAGGTGGCGCGGCCGAAGCGGGTGAGGGTGAGGGCGCCGGAAACCAGCAGGATCACCGCCAGCCACAGCCACAGCGCGTTCGGAAAGCCGAGCGAGGCGCCATGCGCCATGGCCTGCACCACCGGCGGCGCGTAGGAGGAGCAGGCGCCGCAGGTGAAGCCGCCGGTAAGCCCCAGGGTCAGCCCCTCCATGATCCCGTCCATCGCCAGGGTCATGACCACGGCGGGAACGCCGAGGAAGGCGACGCCGAACCCGTTCACCGCCCCGATCAGCACCCCCAGGCCCAGGGTGACGAGGATGGCCCAGGGCGCGCGCCCCTCCTGGCCGAGCGAGGTGACGGTCAGCATGATCGCCGCCGCGTTCAGCACCCAGGGCACCGAGAGGTCGATCCCGCCGATCAGGATGACGAAGCACTGCCCCGCCGCCACCAGCCCGACGAAGGAGGAGATGACCAGCACCGTCGCCACGCTGTTGAGCCTGAGGAAGCCCGGATGCACCGCCTGGCCGAGCACGAAGAGCAGGATGGCGGCGATGACGGCGTATCCCACCCGCCGCCAGTCCTGCGAGAGAGCGAGCCAGCGCTTCATCGGCGCCTCCTGATGGTGCCGCCGATGACCCCTCCCGCCACCACCGCGATCAGCAGGAACAGCCCCTCGTAGAAGGACTGGAACAGCGGATCGACATGCGAGAAGAACAGGATGTTCACGATCAGCGTGGTGATGAAGGCGCCGCAGATCGCGCCCACCGCGCTGCCCCGGCCGCCGAACAGGGAAATCCCGCCCAGCACCGCCGCCACGATGGAGGTGAGGGTATAGCCGTTGCCCGTCGTCGCGTCGCCGGCGGTGGCGTTGGCCGCCAGCAGCAGCCCGGCGGCGGCGCCCAGCACCCCGTCCAGCACGTAGGCGATGATCTTGGTCCGCAGCACGTTGATGCGCAAGCTCCGGGAGGCGGCCTCGTCATTGCCGATGGCATAGAGATCGACGCCCGGCCGGGTGCGGCGGAAGCCCATCCAGGCCAGGGCCAGCAGCGCCACGTAGATCAGCGCGTAGGGGTGATTCGGGTTGACCAGCAGGTTGGTATAGCCCGGCGGGATGGCGCCGCCCGGCTGCGGCAGCACCCGGATGGCGAGGCCCTGGAAGATCGACAGCGTGCCGAGCGTGACCACGATGGGCTGCAGCCGCCCCAGCCCGACCAGCAGCCCGTTGAGCAGCCCGCAGGCGGCGCCGACCAGCAGGATCGCCACGGACCACAGCGCCATGCTGCCGGGGCTGTTCCGCATCGTCACCGCCGCCATGGCGTTGCTGAGATCGACCACCCCGCCCACCGAGAGGTCGATCCCCTTGGTGAGAACGACGAAGCTCTGCCCCACCGTCGCGAAGATCAGCGGCATGGCGGAATTGACCGTGGAGGTGACGGCGAAATTCCCCGGCAGCCGGTGGAGCTGGATCAGATAGACGCCGATATACACCAGAATCGCCAGCAGCAGGATCGAGCCGGCCAGGATCAGGCCGATATTCTGGCCGACGACATGGGAGGCGCGGCTGCGCCGGGTGAGAACCGCCTCAGACATTGGCTTCCCGCCTCGCCGTCTCGCTCCCCGCCTCGCGCATGGCGGCGGCGACGATCGCCTCCGCCGAAAGCCGCGCCGCCGGCAGTTCCGCCACCATCGCGCCCCGCCGCATCACCACCACCCGGTGGCAGAGATGCGCCAGCTCCTCGGCGTCGGAGGAATAGAGCAGGATGGCGAAGCCTTCCGCCGCCAGCCTGCTGATGAGCGAGAAAATCTCGTGCTTGGTGCCGACATCCACACCCCTCGTCACGTCGTAGAGCAGGAGAATCCGCGCCTTGGTCAGCAGCCAGCGGCCCAGCAGCACCTTCTGCTGGTTGCCGCCCGAAAGCGCCCCCACCGGCTGGCGCGCATGCGGGGTGCGGACCGAAAGCCGCGAGATCATCTCCCCCGTCACCCGCTGCTCGGCGGCGAAGCTGATGATGCCGAGGCGCGAAAGCCGGTTCAGGATCGGCAGGGTCAGGTTGTCGCGCACCGAAAGCGGCAGGAACAGCCCCTCGGTCTTGCGGTCCTCCGGCACCAGCGCGAGGCCGATGCCGGCGCGGATGGCATCCTTCGGCCTGGCGATCCGCCGGGGGCGGCCATTGACGCGGATTTCGCCGGCAAGAAAGGCGGGCGCCCCGAAAAGCCCGAAGAACAGCGCGCGGTGGCCATGCCCGGCCAGCCCGCCGATGCCCAGAATCTCGCCCGCCCGCAGCGAGAGGTCGAGCGGCTCCGTCCCCTCCGCCCGCGCGCCCTTCAGCTCCAGCACCGGCTCGCCCGAAGGCTCCGGCGGCAGCGGGGCGAACATGGTCTCCATCTGCCGCCCCGTCATCAGGGTGATGGCCTCGTCCTCGTCGATGGCGGTGAAGGTGCCGACATCGGTGCCGTTGCGGAAGATGGTGATCCGGTCGGCGATGGAGGCGATCTCGTTCCACCGGTGCGAGGTGAACACCACCGCCGCCCCCGCCTGCCGCAATTGGCGGATCTGGTCGAACAGCCAGGCCACCTCGCGCTCCACCAGGGCGGAGGTCGGCTCGTCGAGCAGCAGCACGCGCGGCGCGGTCAGGATCACCCGGGCGATCTCGACGATCTGCCGCTCGGCGAGCGAGATGTCCGAGGCCAGGGCGCGCGGGTCGATATGCGAGATGCCGAGCCCGGCAAGCTCCGCCTCGGCGATGCGCGGCAGCTCCCCGCGGGCGATGAGCCCGAGGCGGCTACGCTTCTCCCGCCCGATCAGCAGGTTCTCCGCCACCGTCATGTAGGGCAGCAGCGTCAGCTCCTGGAACACGGTGCCGATCCCGCGCCCGGAGCCGCCCTGCGCGGCGATGCCCCCGCCCAGCACGATCTCGCCCTGGTCCGGGACGATCCGCCCGCCGAGAATCTTGATCAGCGTCGATTTTCCGGCGCCGTTCTCGCCCACCAGCGCGTGAACCTCGCCGGGCAACAGCGTGAAGGAGGCGCGGGTAAGCGCCTTCACGCCGCCGAACGCCTTGCTGACTTCCCGCGCCGCGATCGCGGCTTCGATCATGCGGCCATCATGCCTTCGGCAGATGCACGGAAAGCGTGCCGGGGCAGGGCGTGCCCTTGGTCGCGGCATCCACGCATATCTTCACCACCGCGTCCGGCCCGCTATCGGTGAAGGCGGTGAAGAAGCTGTCCGGCATGTCGGGGAACACCGTCTTGCCGACCTTCACCGTCTTGTCGGTCACGTAGGGGAAGGGAATGGTGATGTCGCCGCGCTTGCGCTTCTTGTCGAGGATCTGCACCGCCAGCTCCAGCGCCACCAGCACCAGATAGGGCGGCTGGCCGATCGAAAGCCCCTCCACCCTGTGGCCCATGTAGCCCTGCGGCAGCATGAACTTGCGGAAGCCGTTCTCCGACTCGCCGGCGGTGGGCGGCAGCGGGCGCTTCGCGGCGATGAAGGCCTTCAGCACCCCGTCCGTGCCGCCCTGGCACCAGATGCCGTCGATCTTGGGCAGGGAAGGCAGGATGGAGGCGGTGTTCTTCTCGGCGGTCGAGGATGCCCAGTCCCCGGCGAAGCGGTTGACCACCTTGATGCCGGGGTGCTGTTTCCACACCATGTCGGCGCCCTTGTTGCGGTCCTCGTTCACCGTGGTGCCGGCCACCCCCGTCACCATGATGACATTGCCCTTGCCGTCGATCTTCTTCGCCACCCATTCGGCCAGCTTCTTGCCGAATTCCACCTGGTCGGTGTTCACCTTCAGCGCCGTCGGCGCGGTGACGACGTTGTCGAACGAGATCACCAGGATGCCGCGCGAGGTCGCCTGATGGATGATGCCGTTCAGCCCGGTGGGGGAGGCGGCATCGACCAGTATGGCATCGACGCGCTGGGAGATCAGCCCGGAAATCTGCTGGCTCTCGCGGCTGACATTGTTGCCGGAATTGTACCAGCTTCCCTCCACCGTGCTCTTGTAGGGCTCCATCTGCAGCGCCGCCTTGAACAGGTTCTCCATCTCGATCCGCCATTCGTTGCCGATATACGAGTTGGAGAGCGCGATCTTGTGCTTTTTCCCGGCGGCGAATCCGGTTCCCGGCAGGCCGAGCGCCGCGATTCCGGCCCCGACGGATGTGATGAGCGTGCGGCGTGTGGACATGTTTCCCCCGTTGACGTTGATTCGTTGCGGTTGGGCGGCAAGCTATAGGATTGGTCCGGCCAATGCAATCGGGGATTCGCCGGTTGACGCCGCCGCGGCGAGAGGCCAGCCTCGGGCCGTGGAAAAAGGGGAGACGCGGATGATCATGGAAATCGCCACCATCGAGGTCAAGCCGGAGATGACCGCCGAGTTCCAGATCAATGTCGGCAAGGCGCGCATCCTGTTCGCCCGCGCCCCCGGCTGCCATGGCATGGAGCTGCAGCGGGTGATCGAGCATCCGGCCCGCTTCCTGCTGGTGGTGCAGTGGGAAAGCGTCGCTCACCACATGGAGATGTTCCGCCAATCGGCCGATTTCGCCGCCTGGCGCGATCTGGTGGGGCATTGCATCGCCGCCCCGCCGGAGGTGGTGCATGCCGAGGCGGTGATCTGGCCGGATTGACCCTAACCTTCCACCAGCCAGCCATCGATCAGCCTGCGGGCGATGGAATCATGCGGCGGCAGGTTGAAGCCCGCCGCCTTGCGGCCATGGATGTCGTCGCGGGTGAACCAGCGGGCGGCGCGCATCTCCTCCGCGTCCAGCAC
>DASTAF010000260.1:0-2640 GCA_035713005.1 Acetobacteraceae bacterium | reverse complement strand
TGCGAGCGCGCTGGCCACCGCCCCGGCGAAACGGTGATGTTCGCGCTGGATTGTGCCGCGACTGAATTTTTCACGGATGGGAAATATCGCCTCGAAGGCGAGGGCAAGACCCTCGATGCCGGCGGGATGACCGATTACATTGCCAGCCTGGCCGCCCGCTTCCCGATCATCTCGGTGGAAGACCCGCTCGGCGAGGATGATTGGGAGGGCTGGGCGCATTTCACCCGGACACTGGGCGGAAAGATTCAAGTCGTCGGCGATGATCTGTTCGTCACCAATCCGGAGCGGCTGCGCCGGGGCATCGAGAGTCACGCCGCAAACGCCATCCTGGTGAAGCTCAACCAGATCGGCACTCTGTCCGAGACGCTGGAGACGGTGGAACTCGCGCACAAGGCCGGCATGGCGGCGATCATCAGCCACCGCTCGGGCGAGACGGAGGATGCGACCATTGCGGATATTGCTGTTGCCACCAATGCCGGGCAGATCAAGACCGGCAGCCTTGCCCGCTCCGACCGCACCGCTAAATACAACCAGTTGATCCGGATCGAATCCGAGCTTGGCGCCGCCGCTCGCTTCGCCGGGCGCAACATCCTGAGGCGGCAGTAGTCAGCCGGGAAAAGATTCGGAAGACTTCCGCAGGACACTCAGCGCCTGCTCCAGCGCCGAAACCCGGAAGGGCTTGGTGAGCGTGATCACTCCGGGATAACGCTCGCTCAGCCCGGCGGGGCCGTAGCCCGTCGCGAACAGAAAGGGCACGCCGCGCAAGGCAAGGGCATCGGCGACCGGAAATACCTTCTCCCCGCCAAGATTGACGTCGAGAATCGCCCCGTCCAGCATCTCCCCCTTGTCGTCAACCAGCCTGACTGCCTTGGAGACGCTGGGCGCGATATCGACGATGACGCAGCCCAACTCAGTCAGCATGTCCTCGATCAGCATCGCCACCATCGCCTCGTCCTCGACGACCAGCAGGCGCAGACCGAGCGTATGAACATGATCCATCAGGCTGGCTCGATCTTCCCGGATGCCGGGAGAAGCATTCGGCAGCTTATGCCAGCCCTGGCGAAATCGAGCCGTACCTCGCCGCCCAGTTCGCGGGCAAGTCCCTGCTCGATCAGCCGGGAACCCAAGCCTCGGCGGGAAGGCCGCCCGGCCGGAGGGCCGCCGGATTCCACCCAGACGATTTCGACCTGCGGCGGGCTGACCGAACGGTCGAGCCGCCAGCGTATATCCACCTGGCCATCCGGCACCGAAAGCGAGCCATAGCGGGCCGCGTTCGCGGCGAGTTCATGGAAAGCCATGTTGAGGGTGATCGCCGCGTTGGGGCCGAGCCGTACCGGCGGCCCGCTGATCGTCACCTGGTCATTCCCGCCGGGGCCGGAGGCATAGGGCGTCAGCGTCTGCCTCACGATGTCGGCGAGTTGCGCGCCCTTCCATGAAGCCTGGGTCAGCAGGTCGTGGGCGCGGGAAAGCGCCTCGATCCGCGCAGTCAGGTTCTCGGCGAAAATATAGGCGGATTCCGCGGTCCGTCCCGTCTGCAGCGCGATCGACTGGACGGTGGCCAGCGTGTTCTTGACCCGGTGGTTCAACTCGTCCAGCAGCAATTGCTGGCGCTCCTCCGCCTGCTTGCGCTCGGTGATGTCGAGCGAGACGCCGGTGACCAGCAGAGGCTTTCCCTTCTCGTCATAAGAGGCGCGGCCGCGTACCATGATCCAGGCGATATGGCCATCCGGATGCACGACCCTGCATTCGGTATCGAAATCGGAGCCGATCCGGACCGCCTGCCGCACCACCTTGTGGTGCTGCCTGCGATCCGCCGGATGGATGCAGGAGAGAATGTCGCGGTACGAACTGGACGGGGAGGATTCGGTAAGGCCGAAATCGGTGCGACAGACTTCGGATGCGGTCAGGCGCTTGGTGCGGAGATCGAATTTCCAGCTTCCCAGCCGTGCCGCGTTCAGGGCAAAGGCCAGGCTGTTCTCGGCCTCGCGCAGCACCGCCGCCTGCAAGTTCCGTTCACTCACGGCGAGGGCCTCGGCTCGCCTCCGCTCCTCCTCGAAGCCGCGAATCCTTGCCAGCCCCGCCGTGAAGGCGGCGGCGACCAGATCGTAGAAATCCTGATACGCCTCATCCAAAGACAGTCGCGAACTCGCTCCCGCGATCAGGATGGCGGCGGGAATATCAGAACCCGGCGTCATGATGGGAAGCGCGAATCCTGCCTCGGGAGGCTCCTCATAAGGCCCGCAGCGGCCGATGCCGATCAGCCTGCCCAGGCCATCCAGCCTGACACGGGAGCCGGAACGGATGAGTTCGGCGATCGGCCAGGGCGCATTGGCATCCAGAGGCAGGTCGAGCGGGCTGGCCGCGCCGCCGGGAGCAAGCCCGGCATGTTCCGTCAAACGGTAGCCCGCACCCTCCGGCATTGCCTCGTAGATCAGCACAAAGGGCAGATCGAATTCCGCCGCCGCCAGCGTCTCCCTTACGGAACGAAACACCTGCGCGGTTGTCCGCGCCTCACCCAGATGCGCCGTCAGGTCGCGCACCGTCTTGGTTCGGCGCTGGCCGAGCATGGTGGCGGTGGTTTCGGTGATCGGATGGAACAGCCCGCCTATGCCGGCGCTCTCGTCACGGATCGGACTGGTC
>DASTAF010000259.1:0-8129 GCA_035713005.1 Acetobacteraceae bacterium | reverse complement strand
CTGTCACACCGTCAGCTTGACGAATCCTCAGGTCCTCGCCGCTGGCTCTTTAGCTGCGTTCAACCGGATCATTCATATACCGACGCGACCAACGGGAGCGTCCATAAATAGGGTCCGGGGCTGGCGCCCTCCGCGGCTATTCCAGCGATCCCATGGGTCGCCGGAACCTTTGCCGCTCCGCCCCGGCGAGTGCAGCGTCAAAAGTAATGGGGTCCGGGGCCTCACGGCCCCGGCCTGTCTACTTCTAAAACCTACTCCTAACCCTTACCGTCCGAGGGCTTGGACGATTTCCTCGGTCATTTTCTTGGCGTCGCCGAAGAGCATCATGGTGTTGTCGCGGAAGAAGAGCTCGTTATCGACGCCCGCATAACCCGAGGCCATCGAGCGCTTGACGAACAGCACCGTCTTGGCCTTGTCCACCTCCAGGATCGGCATGCCGTAGATGGGCGAGGCCGAGTTGGTCTTGGCGGCGGGGTTGGTGACGTCGTTGGCGCCGATGACGTAGACGACGTCGGCGGTCGAGAACTCGTTGTTGATGGTTTCCAGCTCGAACACCTCGTCGTAGGGGACGTTGGCCTCGGCGAGCAGGACGTTCATGTGGCCGGGCATGCGGCCGGCGACCGGGTGGATGGCGTATTTCACCTCGACCCCGGCATCCTTCAGATGATCCGCCATTTCGCGCAGCGCGTGCTGGGCCTGGGCCACCGCCATGCCGTAGCCGGGCACGATGATGACTTTCGAGGCGTTGCTCATGATGAAGCCCGCATCCTCGGCGGAACCGGCTTTCACCGCCTTGTCGCCCGTCGTGCCGGCGGGGCCGGCGGCGCCCGCATCGGTGCCGAAGCCGCCGGCGATGACGTTGAAGATGCTGCGGTTCATGCCCTTGCACATGATGTAGGAGAGGATGGCGCCGGAGGAGCCGACCAGCGAGCCGGTGATGATGAGCGCCACGTTGCCGATGGTGAAGCCGATGCCGGCGGCGGCCCAGCCGGAATAGGAGTTCAGCATCGAGACGACGACCGGCATGTCCGCCCCGCCGATCGGGATGATCAGCAGGAAGCCGAGCGCGAGCGAAAAGGCGGCGATCAGCCAGAACAGGAACTGGGTGCCGCCGGAGATGATGAAGGCGATGATCAGGGCGATGATGACGATGCCGATGCCGGCGTTCACCTGGTGCTGGCCGCGGAAGGTGATGGGCGTGCCGCTCATCAGCGCCTGCAGCTTGGCGAAGGCGATGATGGAGCCGGTGAAGGTGATGGCGCCGATGGCGAGGCCGATCGACATTTCGATCAGGCTTTCGGTGCGGATGTGGCCGGGGCTGCCGATGCCGAAGCTGTGCGGCGCGTTCAGGGCCGAGGCGGCGACGAACACGGCGGCAAGGCCGACCAGCGAGTGAAAGGCGGCGACGAGCTGGGGCAGGGCGGTCATGCGGATGCGCTGGGCGACGACGATGCCGATGGCGCCGCCGATGACGATGCCGAGCAGGATCAGCCCGGCACCGGGCAGCCTCATGCCGGGGTTGGAGAAGGTGGCGAGGATGGCGATCGCCATGCCGATGATGCCGAGCTGGTTGCCCCGGCGCGAGGTTTCGGGATGCGAGAGCCCGCGCAGCGCCAGGATGAACAGGACGGCGGCGATCAGATAGGCGAAGATGGTCCAGCTGTTGTGCATGGTCTTACTTCGCCTTCCGCTTGAACATCTGCAGCATCCGGTGGGTGACCATGAAGCCGCCGAAGATGTTGATGCTGACCAGCATGACGGCGAGGAAGCCGAAGACGTGGGCGGCAACGTCGCCGCGCAGGCCGGTGGCGAGCATGGCGCCGACGATGATCACCGAGGAGATGGCGTTGGTGACCGCCATCAGCGGCGAGTGCAGCGCCGGGGTGACATTCCACACCACGTAATAGCCGACGAAGACCGCCATGGCGAAGATGCAGAAGAGATAGATGAAGGGAGCGCCGGCCGGAAGGTGATGCGCGGCCACGGCGGCGAAGCCGGCGGCATTCTGCGCCAGCACCGACGCCTGATGGGCGAGATGTGCGGCCTGCGCCGCTAGTTCTGCGGGAGTCATGAAGTGTTTCCTCTATTTATGCTTCGCTCTGGCGGGTCAGGCGGCCGCCTGCGGCTGGAACTGCGGATGCACGACGGCGCCGCCGCGGGTCAGCAGCACGCCCTTGATGATGTCGTCCTCGGGCGGCAGCCTCGGCGCCTGCGCCTCCTTGTCCCAGAAGGTGGTCAGGAAGGTGAGCAGGTTGCGCGCATAGAGGGCGCTGGCGGCGACGCCGATCCGCGCCGGCCAGTTCCGGTAGCCGAGGACGAGGACGCCGTTATCGGTGACGATGCGCTCGCCTGGCACGGTGGCGGCGCAGTTTCCGCCCGCATCGGCGGCGAGATCGACCACCACGCTGCCCGGCCGCATGGCGGCGACCGCCTCGGCGGTGACGATGACGGGGGCGCGGCGGCCCATGACCAGGGCGGTGCAGATGACGATGTCGTTCTTGGCGACCGTTTCGGCCATCAGCGCCGCCTGCTTCTGCCGGAAGGCGTCGCTCATCTCGCGGGCATAGGCGCCGGTCTGGGCGGCGCTCTCCTCGTCCTCGACGCCGACGAAGGAAGCGCCGAGCGACTTGATCTCCTCCTTGGCGGCGGGGCGGACATCGGTGGCGGAGACGATGGCGCCGAGGCGCCGCGCGGTGGCGATGGCCTGCAGCCCGGCGACGCCGGCGCCGATGATGAAGATGCGCGCCGGCGGCACGGTGCCCGCCGCCGTCATCATCATCGGAAAGCCGCGCGGGAAGGCGCCCGCCGCCTCGATCACGGAGCGGTAGCCGGCGAGGTTCGCCTGGCTGGAGAGCACGTCCATCGACTGGGCGCGGGTGATGCGCGGCAGCAGCTCCATCGCCACCCCGTCGATCCCGGCTTCGGCGAGGGAGGGCACGAGGGTCTGATCGCCGAAGGCGCCCATGGTGCAGACGAGCAGCGCGCCGCGCGGGATGAGGGCGCGAGTCGCGGCATCGGGCGCCTGCACGGCGAAAACGACGCCCGCCCCGGCCAGCGCGCTCGCCGCGTCGGGGGCGATTTCCGCCCCGGCATTCTGGAATTCGGTGTCGCTGATCGCCGCCCCGGCCCCGGCTCCCGCCTCGACCACGACGTTGAGACCGAGCGCCGTCAGCTTTTTGACGGTATCGGGTGTTGCCGCCACACGGGTCTCCCCGTCCTGACGTTCCGTAATGACAGCCAGACGCATCATCATTTCCCCTGTGGCGGAATCATCGCCGGAATATTATTCCCGCGCGGCCCGCATCGGTTTCGGTTTCTTGCGATGTCGCACCACGCGGCGGGCCTTCTGTCAAGGCTTCGAGAGCAATCTGGTATACAAAATGCGCGGGATGATCGCGGGGACATGCTCGACAGACGGCCCTCCCTGCCTCACATAGAGGGCCGAAGCGATAGGAGACAGCTTTGAGAAGGACAATGACTCTGAACGACAGGCTGAACCGCGGCGACGATCCGGACGAGCCCGATACCCGGCCGGCCGAGCCGAAGGAGGCCGAGACCAAGGCCGCCGCCGGCAACGAGCTGGAAAACCGGCTGCTGCGCGAGCGCAAGGTGCTGATCTTCGGCGAGATCAACGACAAGGTGGCGCGGGACGTGACCGGGCGGCTGCTCGCCCTCTCCGGCATGTCGGGCGATCCGATCGAGGTCTATGTCAACTCGCCGGGCGGCCATGTCGAGAGCGGCGACACCATCCATGACATGATCCGATTCGTGGACGGGGTTTCGCCGGTGCGGATGATCGGCACCGGCTGGGTGGCGAGCGCGGGGGCTCTGATCTTCCTGGCCGGCCACAAGGAGCGTCGCTTCTGCCTGCCCAATACCCGCTTCCTGCTGCACCAGCCGATGGGCGGGGTGAGGGGACCGGCGACCGACATCGACATCGAGGCGCGCGAGATCATCAAGATGCGCGAGCGGATCAACCGCATCATCGCCCGCGAGACCGGGCAGTCGCTCGAACGGGTGGCGCGGGATACCGACCGGAACTACTGGATGAGCGCCGAGGAGGCGAAGACCTATGGCATGGTGTCGCGGATCGTCGCTTCCGCGGCCGAGCTGGAGGGCTGAGGCGAAGCCCCGGCCATCTCCCGCGAGGGGATGGCCGGGCGGGCGCTACCGGCCTGTCATGATGCGGTCCACCAGCTCCTTCACCGTCGGGATGAAGCCGTTCGAGTAGAACGGGTCGCTGGCGAAGCGGTAGGCGTTGTGGCCGCTGAACATCAGATTGTGCTCCAGCGTCTCCGGATTGTCGGGATCGTGGACGATCTCCTGCAGTGTTTTCTGGATGCAGAAGCTGCGCGGGTCGGTCTTCTTGCCGGTGCTGTATTCCGGCCCTTCCTGGGACCAGTTGGAGAAGCGGCAATGGGAGAGGCAGCCCATGCAGTTGATCTGGTCGAGCCGGATTTCCTCGGCCTGCGCCGGGGTGACGAAGACCAGGGTTGAATCGGGCGTGCGCAGCGCCTCGGTGAAGCCTGCGCGCTCCCAGCCGCCGACCCGGACGAGATCGGGCGCGGTGAGATAGACCACGCGCTTGCGCGGGCCGACGCCGTATTCGGCGGTATGCGCCCCCACCGGCTCGGCGGTGAAGGCGACCTGCCGGTCGCTGCGCTCGCGCAGGTCCCGCAGGAAGGCGTTGTTGACGGCGCTGGAATAGAATCCCGTCGGCGAGAACTTGTTGAGGGAGATATCCCCCTCCTGCAGATGCAGCAGGCGCTGCTTCCAGCTCTCGCTGATCGGGCTTTCCCTGGTCACGAGCGGCCTGGTGCCGAACTGGAAGGCGATCGGGCCGAGATCGGGATTGTCGATCCAGTCCTCCCATTCCTCCAGCCACCAGACGCCGCCGGCCATGATGATCGGCGTGTCGCCCAGGCCGAATTCGCGCATCTGCCGGCGCAGGGCGAGGACGCGGGGCAGGGGGGATTCGGGCTTGAGCGGGTCCTCATTATTGGAAAGCCCGTTATGGCCGCCGGCGAGCCAGGGGTCCTCGTAGACCACGCCGCCGAGCAGGCCGGAGACCTTGTGATAGGCCCGCCGCCACAGCGCGTTGAAGGCGCGGGCGGAGGAGACGATGGGATAATAATGCACGTTGAACCTGGCCGCGATCTCGGACAGGCGATAGGGCATGCCGGCGCCGCAGGTCAGGCCGTTGATCAGCCCCTTCGCCCCTTCGAGGATGCCGGTGATGACGCGCTCGGCGGCGCCCATCTCCCAGAGGATGTTGGCGTGGATGCGCCCCTGGCCGCCGGCGATCTCGTGCGCGCGCTGCGCCTGCACGATGCCGCCCTGAATGGCGTAGGCCACCAGCTCCTCATGCCGCTCGCGGCGGGTCTTGCCGTGATAGATCTGGGGGATGGGATGGCCATCCTGGTCATAGCTGTCGGCATTGACGGCGCTGAACGTGCCGATGCCGCCGGCGGCGGCCCAGTGCCCGGCGGAAATGCCGGTGGAAACGGCGACGCCCTTGCCGCCTTCCACCAGGGGCAGGATTTCCGATCCGCCCATGCGGATGGCATTGATCAGCTTCATGACGATAAACGCCCGGTTGCAGGTCGAAGACAAATACGCGACAAGGTTCTCATATCAGCCAATATGAGAATGATCTGATAACGGCGCAATCCATATCATGGCCCGATCATGCTGCCCATGCTCTATTTGAGTTTAATTGACCGCTCGCGCGGCGGTTATAGCCCTTCGCCGCCATGGCGACTTCGGAAGCCGCGCCAGCCATTGGCCCGCAGCACGCAGGAGGGGCAGCTTCCGCAGCCATAGCCCCAGTCATGGCGGCGGGAACGGTCGCCGAGATAGCAGGTATGGCTGTGCTCGACGATGATATCAACCAGGGCCATGCCGCCCAGCTCGGCGGCGAGGGACCAGATCGCCGCCTTGTCCCGCCACATCAGCGGCGTGTCGATCACCAGCCGGCGGTCCATGCCGAGGGAGAGCGCGAGCTGCATCGCCTTGACGGCATCGTCCCGGCAGTCGGGATAGCCGGAATAATCCGCCTCGCCCATGCCACCCACCAGCACGTCGCGCCCGCGCCGGTAGGCGAGCGCGCCCGCGTAGGTGAGGAAGAGCAGGTTGCGGCCGGGGACGAAGGTGTTTGGCAGGCCGCTTCCGGTGAAGGCGATTTCGGCCTCGCCGGTGAGCGCCGTCTCCCCCAGCGCCGCGAGGCCGGAGGCGATGTCGATCACATGATCGGCGCCGAGCGCGCCGCGCCAGGGGCGCAGCGCCGCGATCTGCCGCCGGAGCGCCGGTCGGCATTCCATCTCCACCCCCTGGCGCTGGCCATAGGCGAAGCCGATGGTCTCGACCGTCTCGTAGCGGTCGAGCGCATGGGCGAGGCAGGTGGCGGAATCCTGGCCGCCGGAGAAGAGCACGAGCGCGTGATTCGGCATGATGGGCGGGGTTTAGCCCACTCGCGCCGTCCGCGCACCCGCTTGATCGCCCGGCGGGCGGGTGCCATGCCAGGGCCATGGACATGAATTTTTCGGAAGCCGAGATCGCGCGGTATTCGCGACATATCCTGCTGAAGGAGGTGGGCGGCACCGGCCAGGCGCGGCTGCGGGCGGCGAGCGTGCTGATCATCGGCGCGGGCGGGCTGGGCAGCCCCGCCGGGCTCTATCTGGCGGCGGCCGGGGTGGGGCGGATCGGCATCGTCGATGACGACCGGATCGAGCTGTCGAACCTGCAGCGGCAGATCGCCCACAGCACCGCCCGCCTCGGCGCCCACAAGGCGGATTCGGAGGCGCAGGCGATCGCCGAGCTGAATCCGCACGTGACGGTCGATGTGCACCGGATGCGGCTGGATGCCGGAAACGCCGCCGCGCTGGTGGGCGGCTATGACATCGTGTGCGACGGGTCGGATAATTTCGCGACCAGGTTCGTCCTCGCCGATGCCTGCGTGCACGCCCGGAAGACCCTGGTTTCCGCCGCCGTGCTGCGCTTCGAGGGGCAGATTTCCACCTTCAAGCCGCATGCGGACCCGGAGGGTCCCTGCTATCGCTGCCTGTATCCGGAGCCTCCGCCACCCGGCATGGTTGCATCCTGCAGCGAGGCTGGGGTATTCGGAGCAGTTACCGGAGTCATGGGGACGCTGCAGGCGACCGAAGTTTTGAAAGAAATTCTTAACCGTGGCATGTCATTGTCGGGGAGGCTGCTACTTTGGGATGCGCTTGACATGCGATTTCGCACGATTCGCCTGAAACGGGACCCCGACTGCCCCTTGTGCGGCGGATTGCATGCGTCTGCATAACGCCGCATCCGCCGGTTTCCGCGCCCTGCTGGGCGTGGCGCTGCTGAGCCTGGCGGCCTGGACGGCGCCGCCCGTGGGCGCCGGGCCGGGGCCGGGCAAGGGGCCGGTGACCGGAATGCCGCTGCCGCGCTTCGAATCCTTCCGCTCCAACATGGTCAATCTCCGCGCCGGACCGGGCTTTCAGTACCCGATCACCTATGTGTTCCACCGCGATGACCTGCCGGTGGAGGTGACGGCGGAATTCGACGTATGGCGCCGCGTGGAGGCGCCGGACGGCACGGTGGGCTGGATTCACGAGGCGCTGCTGCATGGGGTGCGCAGCTTCATCGTCATCGGCGGGCAGCACGTGCTGCGGGTGGCGCCGCGGGACGATGCCGCCCCGGCCGCCTATCTCGAACAGGGGGTGATCGGCCTCATCCGCCGCTGCGACGCCGATGCCTCCTGGTGCCGGGTTTCCGCCGGCCACCGGACCGGCTGGCTGAAGCGGGCGGATTTCTGGGGCAGCTTCGAGGGCGAGGCGATAAAATGACCCGCCCGCGCATGAATCCGCACTTGTCCACAGATATTACTGTGCCAGCGTCTTCCGATATATTGAGAGAAAACCCGTTAAAGACTACTCTATATAGTAGGTCGAACCATAAAGGGGCTGTGAAATGGACTGGACCGAAGACGCCATCGCGCGGCTGAGGCTGTTATGGGCCGAGGGGCTGTCGACCGCGGAAATCGGCCGGCGGTTGAACATTTCCAAGAACGCCGTGGTCGGCAAGGCTCATCGTCTGGCCCTGGTCGCGCGGCCTTCGCCGATCCGGCGCGATCCTGCCGG
>DASTAF010000258.1:0-2334 GCA_035713005.1 Acetobacteraceae bacterium | reverse complement strand
GCTCAGCCCGCCGAGCGGACGAAGCCGGATGGCTTCAGTAGCGGATCGCATAATAGAGCCTGCCGATCCACTCGTGGAACGCGTAATAGCTCGCGGCCCAGCCGTTGATGCTCGGCGCGAAGCCGCCGAGCTCGGAATAATCCGGCTTCGCCAGCCGGACCGGAGCGGCTGTGGTCTCGATGCCGAAATGGTGGAAGCAGTACATGGCCCGTTTCATGTGCCAGGCATTGGTGACGAGATAAACTGAATCGATGTGCTTTTCCTTGAGAATGCGCGCGCTGAACTCTGCATTCTCCCAGGTGTTCCGCGATGCCGTCTCCTGCCAGACGACCGGCATCGCGAAATCCTCGGTCAGCACATGCGCCATGCGCGCGGCAAGGGTGGGGGCGCCGCGCGGGCCGGTGGGGCCGCCGGTCACCAGGATCGGCAGCGGCCCGTTCCGGTGCCAGAGCTGCACCCCCGCCAGCAGGCGCTCCAGCGTCAGCGGCCCCACGCTGTACGGGTGCGGCCCCTTGCCCTGCGTGCCCTCGGCCGAGAGGATGACGATGGCCTTGGGTGGATCGGCCGGCTCGGGCGAAAGGGGCAGGTCGGTTTCCAGCGAGGCGATCAGCGTCTGCCCCACCGCCGGCATCCCCAGCACGATCAGCAGCACCGCCATGATCGCGGCGAACACCGTCCCCGAGCGCCAGTACAGTCCGGCGGCGGCCCCCGCGAGGCAGGCAAAGGGCAGGCATAGCGGCGGAACCACGAGATCGGTCACGAACGGGCTGATCGACATCCGGCTAAGGCTCGCTCAGGCAGGCTTCGAGGAACAGTTCCGCCTTGCGGCTCCAGTCCATGAGGGCGGCGCGCTCCAGCCCGCTTGCCGCCAGCTTGGCCCGCAGCACCGGATCGTCCCGCAGGCGGCGCATCGCCACCTCGATCTCGGAAATGGAATTTCCATCGACGACCAGCCCGTTCACCCCATCCTTCACCGCGTCGGTGCTGCCGCCGTCGCGTCCGGCGATGGCCGGCAGCCCGGCGGCGTTGGCTTCCAGGAAAACCAGGCCGAATCCCTCGGTGTCGCCATCCGGCAGGGCGCGGTTCGGCATCAAAAACACATGGCCCAGGCTGTAATGATCGGCCAGATCCTCGTCGGGCACGTCGCCGGCGAAGATCACCGCGTCGGCCGCGTCCGCTTCCCTGGCGATTTCCGCAAGCCGGTCAGCAAACGGCCCTGTGCCGATGATCAGGTAGCGGCAATCGGGATCGGTGCGGTGGATATTGGCGAAGGCGCGGATCGCGTGATCCACTCCTTTCTTCTCCAGCAGGCGGCAGACGGCGATGAAGACAAACTTGCCCTCCAGCCCGTAGCGGGCGATCAGCTCCGGCTGTGGCGGGCGCGGCGCGAACCGTGCCGCGTCCACTCCGTTCTCGATCAGCACGATGCGCGGCGAGGGGGCATTGCCGATCAGGCCGCGCACCGCTTTTTCGGTGAAGTGGCTGACGACGATGGCGAGATCGGCTTCCCCCAGGGCGCGCCGGCGGCGCTGGCCGCTGGGATCATATTCGTCCCGGGTGGTGATCTCCTCGCCATGGATGTAGACGACCCGGCGCAGGTTCGGCCACCAGCGCAGCAGGCCGAGGATCCAGGCCCCGGAAACGAGTTCCCCGATGCAGACGGCGCCGATCGGCCGGGTGAGCAGCAGCCTGGTCACGCTCGCGGCGAGACGGAGGCTGATGCCGAGATCGAGCGCGCGAAAGCTGAGCTTTCTCAGCAACCCGCCGCCGCGCGGCCCGCCGAGAGGCGTGCGCAGAAGCCTCAGCCGCACCACCGGATAGGGCGCCGTCCGGTCATGGCCCCGCCAGCCGATCAGCGGCAGCCCGTCTGTGTAGCTGAATTTCGGCGCGATGAGGATGATACGTTTGCCGGCATGCCGGGCGATGCCGCCATAGACCACCGATGAGCCGCCGCGCACCGGCGGCGCGTTGTTGGCGATCAGCAATACCACGCGGCGCTCACTCATGGGCCAGGCTTTCCACGGTGGGAAAGGGTGGTTCACCGGGGCGCGGGGGCGCGGGATCGAGCAGGGCGGGAATATCCCCGGCAGCGACGAGCCGGCAGCCGACTTCGTCTGCAAGATAGCTCAGCATGGTCGAGAGCCGGTCGTAGAACCAGTGAAGGTCCCGCCGGTCCCGCACGTAAGGCGCGAGTCCCGGCCAGAGCGAGGAGCTGTGGAAGCTGATCGGGAAGATCTGTTGGCCGCGCGCGCGCAGCCGCCGGACGAGACGGCGCATCGCCCGCACGTCGTTGCCTTCCGGCGAAAGGGTGATCCGCTCGGCGCATTCGCTGCT
>DASTAF010000257.1:0-3970 GCA_035713005.1 Acetobacteraceae bacterium | reverse complement strand
AACCGAGCGGGCGGAGGCGGATGCGGCCTTCGAGGAGGCCCGCGCCGCCCTGGCCGGGCTGCCGGACGCCGATGCCGCCCGCCGCGCCGTGGATGCCGCCCGCGCCCGCCTGACCGAATCCCGCCGCCAGGAGAACGCCGCCCGCAACCGGATCGCCCAGCAGCGCGCCGCCCAGGACCAGCGCGCGAAACGCCTGGATATCCTGCGGCGCGAGGCCGCCGACTGGGCGGAGCGGGCGCGGGACGCCCAATCCCGCCTCACCGATCTCGCCGCCCGCCGCGAGGCCGCCGGCGCGGCGCTGCAAGCCCTGGCCGGTTCCCCCGATCCCTCCCAGCTCAAGCGCGCCGCCTTCGAGGCCCGCGAGGCCGCGGGCGCCTTCCACAAGACCGCCTCCGAACGCCTCGCCGCCGCCATCCGCGCCGCCGAATCGGCACGGGGAGAGGCCCGCGCCCGCGAGGCCGCGCTCGCCGCCGCGCGCGAGGATGCGGTCCGGCGGGAGGCGATGATCGCCCAGGCCGATCACGACTGGGGAACCATCGCCGAGACCATCCTGCAGCGGCTCGGCGCCGATCCCGCCCTGCCCGAAGTCGCGGAGGCGACGCCGGAGGCGGCGGAGCGCGCCCGCAGGCGCTTCGAGCGCCTGACCCGCGAGCGCGACGAGATGGGGCCGGTGAACCTGCGCGCCGAGATCGAGCTCGCCGGGATCGAGTCGCAGATCGCGGTGATCGAGCGCGAGCGCGACGACATCGCCGGCGCCATCGCCAAGCTGCGCGGCTCCATCGGCCATCTCAACCGCGAGGGGCGGGAGCGCCTCTCGGCG
Organism: Acetobacteraceae bacterium; assembly: GCA_035713005.1. GTDB lineage: Bacteria > Pseudomonadota > Alphaproteobacteria > Acetobacterales > Acetobacteraceae > Acidiphilium. Next base: position 3,150 of record DASTAF010000257.1, on the reverse strand, counting down.
GTGTTCACCGAGGTGGACCGGCATTTCCAGGCCCTGTTCACCCGCATGTTCGGCGGCGGCCGGGCGCATCTCGCCCTGGTCGGCTCGGACGATCCGCTGCTGGCGGGGCTGGAGATCTACACCCAGCCGCCGGGCAAGAAGCTCGCCACCCTCTCGCTGCTTTCCGGCGGCGAGCAGGCGCTGACCGCGCTCTCCCTCATCTTCGCGGTGTTCCGCTGCAACCCCGCCCCCATCTCGGTGCTGGACGAGGTGGACGCGCCGCTGGACGATGCCAATGTCGAGCGCTTCTGCGACCTGCTGGACGACGTGGCGCGCGAGACCGGCACCCGGGTGCTGGTGGTGACGCATCACCACCTGACCATGGCGCGGATGGACCGGCTCTACGGCGTCACCATGCAGGAGCGTGGCGTCTCCCGCCTGCTCTCGGTCGATCTCACCCGCGCCGTCGCCATGGCGGAGACCGGCGATGCCGCCATCGCCGCCGAGTGATCCCGCTGCTCACGAATGCTTGACGCGAATGGTTGACAGGCGCCACCCCCCTCTGTAGCAACCGCCCCGGAAGCGCCGCCCGCGGCAGGGATGATGCCTGCCCGCGCAAGCATTTCCGGGATGGGATGATGGGAGAGGAACCGGCACGGGGAGATGACGGCCAGGAATCGCCTGGCGTATCGTTCGATCAGCGCCTCGCGGCGGCACGCAAGCGGGCCGGGCTCGACGCGCCCCCGCCCGCCGGGCAGGACGGGCAGGCTCCGGACGATCCGGGGGCGCTCAACCTCGCCATGCGGCTCGGGATCGAACTGGTGGCGGCGATGGTGATCGCGGTCGCCATCGGCTACGGGCTGGACCGGCTGTTCCACACCTCGCCCTGGTTCATGATCGCTTTCGTGCCGGTCGGCGCGATCGCGGGATTTCGCAATCTGATGCGCGCGATGGGCCCCCGGCCCCCGCGCGGTTGAACATGATGAACGACGAAGCAGAGGCCTGACGACGTGGCACAGACATCGATGGACCCATTGGGGCAGTTCCGGCTGACCACCGGCCTCGGGCCGGTCGGGCGGGCGCTCGACTTCACCAATTCCAACGAGATGATGCTGCTGGGATCGGCCATCATCGTCGCGGTCTTCGCCGTCGCCCTGCGGCGCCGCGCGGTGGTGCCGGGCCGGATGCAGGGCCTGGCCGAGATGATGTACGAATTCGTCGGCAACATGGTGCATGAAACCATCGGCGAGGCCGGGCGGAAGTTCTTCCCCTTCGTCTTCACCCTGTTCGCCTTCATCCTGATGGGCAACCTGCTCGGCCTGTTCCCCTATTTCTTCGCCTTCACCAGCCACATCGCCATCACCGCCGCGCTGGCCATCTTCGTCTTCCTGCTCTCGATCGTGGTGGGGTTCTGGTATCACGGCATCCGCTTCCTCACCTTCTTCTCGCCGCCCGGCGTGCCCGGCTGGCTGCTGCCCCTGCTGATCCCGATCGAGATCGTCTCATTCCTCTCCCGCCCGGTCTCCCTGTCGGTCCGGCTTTTCGCCAACATCACCGCCGGCCATGTGATGTGGGAGGTGTTCGCGGGCTTCATGCTGATGCTCTCGGCCAGCCTGGGCGCCGCCGGAATCCTCGCCTCCATCATCCCGCTCGGCCTGAACGTCGCCCTCACCGCGCTGGAATTCCTGGTCGCCTTCCTGCAGGCCTATGTCTTCGCCGTCCTCACCTGCCTCTATCTGCACGACGCCATCCACCTGCATTGATCGGGACCGAAAACTCGGCCAATAACGCTTTCAACACAAAGACTTGATTTCACGAAAGGAACCAGCCTCATGGCTATCGATACTGTCATCCTCGCGCGCGACATCGGTGCGGGCCTGGCCACCATCGGCGTCGCGGGCGCCGGCGTCGGCATCGGCAACCTGTTCGGCTCCTTCGTCGGCGCGGTGGGCCGCAACCCGGCGGCGCGCGACCGGATGTTCCGCGACGTTCTGCTCGGCTTCGCGCTGACCGAGGCGGTGGCGCTCTACGCGCTGGTCATCGCGCTGATCATCCTGTTCGCCACCTGATCCCCCGGCGGCGCCGCTTCATCCTCCGAAGGTGTGACGTGAACCGATTCCCCCCGCTCGCGCGCCTGCTCCTGGGTGCCGCCCTGCTCGCGGCGCCCGGGCCCGCCCTGGCCGCCGAGACGCTGCCGCAGATGGATTTCGCCAATCCGCTGACCACGATCCAGATTCTCTGGATGGCGGTCATCATGGTGGTGCTCTACATCATCCTGGCCGGCTGGGCGCTGCCGAGGATCGGCGGGGTGATCGAATCCCGCTCGGCCCGCATCCATGCCGATCTGGAAGCGGCGCGCCAGGCCCGGCACGAGGCGGAGCGGGCGGTGGCGGAGCTGAACCTTGCCATCCGCAACGCGCGGGAATCGAGCCAGGCCACCATCGCCCGGTCGGTGGAGGCGGCGAAAGCCCAGGCGGCCGCCCAGGCGGAGACGCTGAACCGCAGGCTGGAGGCGCAGCTCGCCGAGGCCGAGGCGCGGATCGGCGCGGCGCGGACCGCCGCCATGTCCGCCCTCAACCCGGTGGCGGAGGATCTGGCCGCCACGCTGATGCAGCGGCTCACCGGCGCCGCCCCCGCGCCCGAGGTGATCTCCCGCGCCATCGCGGCGGCGAAATCCTAGGAAAATGCCATGAATTACGGCGCGTTCCACCATCATTTCTGGGCCACCGGCACCTTCTGGGTCACCATTGCCGTCATCATCTTCCTGTTCCTGTTCGGGCGTAAGGTGGTGGGCTTCGTCACCGACATGCTCGATCAGCGCAGCGCCGATATCCGCCGCGAGCTGGACGAGGCGGCGAGGCTGCGCGGCGAGGCCGAGACCATGCTGCGCGATGCCGAGGCCCGGCGCGCGGAAGCCGCCAGGCAGGCGGAGGAGATGATCGCCTCCGCCGCGCGGGAGGCCGAGCGCGTCGCCGCCGATCTGACCCGCAAGGCCGAGGCGGCGGCGAAGCGCCGCGAGCGCATGGCGATGGAGCGCATCAGTGCCGCCGAGGCGGAAGCCCTGGGCAGCGTGCGCGAGGCCGCCGCCAGTCTTGCCACCCGCGCGGTGGAGATCGCCCTGCGCGAGACGCTGAACGCGGAGCGCGACGCCGCGCTGATCGACCACGCCAT
>DASTAF010000256.1:0-2948 GCA_035713005.1 Acetobacteraceae bacterium | reverse complement strand
TCAACGATCAGGATCGTCTCGCTCCCGCCATGTCCATCGATCACTGGCATGGGCCGCTCCTGCGGCGCCGGAAGCTGGACGCTCTCGGGAAACAGCATCCGGATCGTCGTGCCTTTTCCTGGTTCGCTGTCGATCTCGATCCGCCCGCCCGACTGGCGGACGAAGCCATGCACCATGGCGAGGCCCAGCCCGGTGCCCTTGCCCGGGCCCTTGGTGGTGAAGAAGGGCTCCACGGCGCGTTCCAGAACATCGGAATCCATGCCGTCGCCCTGGTCGGTCACCCATAGCATCACATAGCGGCCAGGGAGGACGCTGTTGCCGTTATCCAGCACATCCGCAGCGCTCAGCTCGATCACCTTCGTGCCGATGGTGACGGGGCCGCCCTCCGGCATCGCGTCCCGCGCGTTCACCAGCACGTTGAGAAGCGCCATCTCCACCTGGCCTGGATCGACCACGCAGGACGGCAGCCCGAGATCGAGTTTGAGATCGATGCTGATGCCCGCGCCCAGCGTGCGGGCGACCATGCTGCCGAATTCCATGATCAGCAGGTTGAGATTGGTCGGGCGCGGCTCCAGCCTGGTCTTGCGGGCGAAGGCCAGGAGTTGTCCCGTCACCTTGGCGGCCTGCTTGGCGCCGCGCTCCGCCCGCTCGATGATCTTGCTCACCGGCCCGCTGTCGGGCATGTTCCGCAATCGATTGCCGGCCAGTTCAAGATTGCCGATCACCACCTGCAGCATGTTGTTGAAGTCATGCGCGAGGCCGGCGGTAAGCTGACCGATCGCCTCCATCTTCTGGGACTGGCGGAACGCGTCCTCCGAGGAGCGCCTTCGCGTCACGTCGAGCTGGCTGGCGAAGAAATACAGCAGCTTGCCTTCGGTGTCATAGATCGGGCCGATGAACAGCGCGTTCCAGAAGGGAGTACCGTCCTTGCGGTAGTTCAGGATTTCAGCGGCGAACGGGCGGTGGGCGTGCAGCGCGTCGCGGATATGCTGAACCGTCTCCCGGTCGGTCCGGGAGCCCTGCAGGAAGCGACAGTTGCGCCCAATCACTTCACCTTCGGAATAGCCGGTCAGGTCGAGGAAGGCGCCGTTCGTGAAGACAACGGGGTTATCCGCGATATTCGGGTCGGTAACGATCATCGGCATCCGCGTCATCTCGACGGCGGCGAAGAACACGTTGCCTCGCTCGGTGAGGCCCGGGCGGCTGATCCGGCTTTCGAGCCAGTGGCTGACGCCGGGGCGCCCGATCAAATCTCCGGCCGTGGCATCGAGACGCCCCTCGGCCGGAGTGCCGATGCTCTGATGATCGCCGATCCCTTCTACATCCAGAGTCTGCGTTTTTTTTCTGGCACGGCCATTCTCATGGAAAGGATCCGCCGCGCCGATCGGCTTATCTTGCATGCCGGGCAAGATAGAAGGCGCATTGCCGCTTGCAAAGGCGGAAAAAACGGTTCCCGTCGCGGCCTGAATTAAAAAAACTTAGGTTTCCGCTTCTCGACGAAGGCGTTCATGCCCTCGATCTGCCCTCTCGTCCCGAACAGGGAGAGGAAGGCGGCACGCTCATAGGCCACGCCTTCCGCCAGGCTGGTTTCGAAGGCACGATTGACCGCCCGCTTGGCCATTGCGACCGCCACGGGCGAGAGCGAGGCGATTTTCTCTGCCAGCTTCAACGCCTCGGGAATCAGAGCCGCCGCCGGCACCACGCGCGCGACCAGATTCGCCCGCTCGGCCTCCTCCGCCTCCATCATCCGCCCGCTGAGAATCATTTCCATCGCCTTGGACTTGCCGATGGCGCGGGTGAGGCGCTGGGTGCCGCCGGCGCCCGGCAGGATGCCGAGATTGATCTCCGGCTGGCCGAACCTGGCAGTGTCGGCGGCGAGGATGAGGTCGCACATCATGGCGAGTTCGCAGCCGCCGCCCAGCGCGAAGCCGGCCACCGCCGCGATCACCGGCTTGCGGATGGTGGTGACAACCTCCCAACTCCGGCCGATGAAATCGTCGAGCGCGGTTTCCGGATGCGTGCGCTCCCGCATCTCCTTGATATCGGCCCCGGCGGCGAAGGCCTTCTCCGAGCCGGTGAGCACGATCGCGCCGATCGCTTCGTCCTGATCGAACTCCCGCAGCGCCGTGCCCAGTTCCGTCATCAGCCGGTCACACAGCGCGTTCAGCGCCGAGGGCCGGTTCAGCCGGATCAGCGCGGCGCGGCCATGGATCTCAGTTTCGATCATCTCGAAGTTCATGCCATCCTCCCTTGCACTATGCGGAGAATGACGAAAACGCAGCGAGAAGGAAACCGGCAGCGGAGGGTGGAGAAGCTGGCGACAATGATATCAAGATCAGGCTTGCCAATTTGTATCGAGCTAAATTTGACGTGACCACGGAAGATTCGTCAGGATAAGGTTGAACAGATCATCCGAGGCCGTCCTTGCCCGTGCAAGCCATACGCGAGTTGCCGCTCGATCAGCTTCTTCTCGGTGATGCCGTGGAGATGATGCGCTTGCTGCCCGACGCCTCGATCGACTGCATCTTCGCCGATCCTCCCTACAACCTTCAACTGCGGGGGGAACTGCGCCGCCCGGATGACAGCCTGGTCGATGGGGTCGATGAGGAATGGGACAGGTTCAGCGACTTCGCCGCCTATGACGAGTTCACCCGTGCCTGGCTCGGAGAGTGCCGCAGGCTGCTGCGCAAGGATGGCACGCTATGGGTGATCGGCTCCTATCACAACATCTTCCGCATCGGCGCCATCCTGCAGGATATGGGCTTCTGGCTGCTAAACGACATCATCTGGCGCAAGTCCAACCCGATGCCGAATTTCCGCGGAAGGCGCTTTACCAACGCGCATGAGACGCTGATATGGGCGTCGCGGCAGCGCGATTCCCGCTACCGCTTCAACTACCAGGCGATGAAGGCGCTGAACGACGACGTGCAGATGCGCAGCGACTGGAC
>DASTAF010000255.1:0-4947 GCA_035713005.1 Acetobacteraceae bacterium | reverse complement strand
AAGCCACCTCGCTGCGCAGCATGTCGCCGGTGGCGATCTGGATCGCCTTGTAGCGGTTCTGCAGGATATGCGACTGCGTGCCCTTCCCGGCTCCCGGCGGCCCCAGCAGAATGATCCTCATCGTCCTCGTCCCCTCCCGCGTCCTTTGCGAATCAGGCCATCATATTGATGGGCAAGCAGATGAGACTGGATTTGCGCCACCGTGTCCATAGTGACGGAAACCATGATGAGCAGGGAGGTGCCACCGAAATAGAAGGGCACGTTGTATTCGCCGATCAGGAATTCCGGAATCAGGCAGACCACGACGAGATAGATCGCGCCGATGGTGGTCAGCCGGGTCAGCACCGTGTCGAAATACTTCGAAGTATTGGCGCCCGGCCTGATGCCCGGAACGAAGCCGCCATATTTCTTGAGATTGTCGGCGGTCTCCCCCGGATTGAACACGACGGCGGTGTAGAAATAGGCGAAGAAGATGATCAGCGCCGCGTAGAGGATCATGTAGCCGGGCTGCCCGTGGGATAACTGCCGGGCCAGGAAGCCGAGCCAGGCCGGCCCGGTCCCCTTCGAGAAGCCGACGATCGTGGCCGGAATGAGCAGGAGCGAGCTGGCGAAAATCGGCGGAATCACGCCCGAGGTGTTCACCTTCAGCGGCAGATGGCTGGAATCGCCGCCGAACATCCGGTTGCCCACCTGCCGTTTCGGATACTGCACCAGGATGCGCCGCTGGGCGCGCTCCATGAACACCACGAAGGCGATCAGCACGAAGGCCAGCACGAAGAAGCCGATGACGAAGGGGGTGGAAAGCGCCCCGGTCGCGCCAAGCTGCAGGATGCTGCCCACCGCGGTCGGCAGCGCCGCAACGATGCCGGCGAAGATGATCAGGCTGGAGCCGTTGCCGATGCCGCGCGAGGTGATCTGCTCGCCCAGCCACATCAGGAAAACCGTGCCCCCGACCAGCGTGACCACGGTGGTGAAGACGAAGAACGGTCCGGGATCGATGACGGCGGGGCCGATCGAGCTTTTCATGCTCTCCAGCCCGAAGGAGATGCCATAGGCCTGAACGGCGGCGATCACCACCGTCAGATAGCGTGTGTACTGGTTGAGCCTCTGCTGCCCGGACTGCCCCTCCTTCTTCAGCGTCTCGAGCGTGGGGATGGCCGCCTGCATCAGCTGCATGATGATCGAGGCCGAGATATAGGGCATGATGTTCAGGGCGAAGACGGTCATGCGCCCGAGGGCGCCGCCGGTGAACATGTTGAACATGCCCAGCACGCCGCCGCCGTTGCGCGCCATCAGATGCGCCATCACCGTCGCGTCCACGCCCGGAATGGGAATATAGGTGCCGAGCCGGAATACGATCAGCGCGCCAAGGGTGAACCAGATCCGCTTCTTGAGATCCGTCGCCTTGGAAAAAGTTTCGAGGTTGAGGCTCGATGCGAGTTGTTCAGCCGCGGAGGCCATGATGTCTCTCTAACTCCAAAACTGCGAAAGGCGCTCCCGGCTCGCTTCAGAGGGCGAACAGGGAGCGCCCCAAGGAACGCAAATTCGTAATTCGCTTGGCCTCATTGTGCCGCATGCGGCAAGCCCAGGGCAAGTGCCTGGGCCAGCGCAAGGTCAGGCTTCGGCAGATTTCGGAGCGGCCGTCGTCTTCACGGTCCCGCCAGCCTGCTCGACCGCCGCCACCGCGGCAGCCGACGCGCCGGAGACCTCGATCTCGATCTTGTGGCTGATCGCGCCGTTGGCGAGCAGGCGGATGCCCGCGCTCTTGCCGCCCCGGACCAGCCCCGCCTCGCGCAGCACCGCCTCGGTGATCGGAGCGCCCGCGTCCAGCTTCCCCGCTTCGATGGCGGCGTTCAGCCGGCCGAGATTGAGCGGCGCGTATTCGCGGCGGTTGATGTTGACGAAGCCGCGCTTCGGCAGCCGCCGGTAGATCGGCAGCTGGCCGCCCTCGAACCCGTTCAGCGAAACGCCTTCGCGCGCCTTCTGGCCCTTGACGCCCTTGCCGGAGGTCTTGCCCTTGCCCGAGCCGATGCCCCGGCCGAGGCGCTTGAACTTGTGGCGCGCGCCGGGATTGTCGCGCACGCCGTTCACTGTCATCGCCTGTTTCATCTCACGCCAGCTCCTCGACCTTGAGAAGATGCGCGACCTTCCTGATCCGGCCCCGCACTTCCGGTGTCGCGGCCAGTTCCCGGCTGTGGTGCATGCGCCGCAGCCCGAGACCGACCAGTGTTTCCTTCTGCCCCGGCTTGCGCCCGATCGGCGAGCCGGTCTGGGTTACCTTGACCCGCTTCATGTCGTTGTCAGGCATCGGCCGTCACCTCCTTGCCGCGCGTGCCGAAGATATCGGCCACCTTCTTGCCGCGCCGCGTCGCCACCTGGCGGGGGCTCGCGCAGCTGGTCAGGGCCGCGAAGGTCGCCTTGACCATGTTGTGCGGATTGCGGCTGCCGAGCGACTTCGCCACCACATCGCCGATGCCGAGCGTCTCGAACACCGCGCGCAGCGGGCCGCCCGCGATGATGCCGGTGCCGGCCGGGGCCGAGCGCAGCACCACCTTGCCGGCGCCGTAAATGCCCTCGATGTCGTGATGGAGGGTCCGCCCCTCCTTCATCGGCACCCGGATCATGCCGCGCTTGGCCTGCTCCGTCGCCTTGCGGATCGCCTCAGGCACCTCGCGCGCCTTGCCGGCGCCGAAGCCGACGCGCCCCTTCTGATCGCCGACGACGACCAGCGCCGCGAAGGTGAAGCGCCGTCCGCCCTTCACCACCTTGGCGACGCGGTTGATGGTGACCAGCTTGTCGATCAGCTCGTCCCCGCCATCGCGAGGCCGCTCGCGGTCGCGGCCCCGGCCTTCCCGTGGTTCCCGTGCCATTGCTCGTTCTCCTTAGAAGTCGAGGCCGCCCTCACGGGCGGCATCGGCCAGGGCCTTCACCCGGCCATGATAAAGATATTCGCCCCGGTCGAACACGACCCGGGTCACGCCCGCATCCTTCGCGCGCTCGGCGACCAGCCTGCCGACCGCGGAGGCCGCCTGCCTGTCGGCCCCGGTGCGAAGCTCGGCGCGCAGGGTCTTGTCGAGCGAGGAAGCCGCGGCCAGCGTGCGCCCCGAGGCATCGTCGATGACCTGCGCGTAGATGTGCTTGCCGGAACGGAACACCGAAAGCCGCGCCCGGCCGCCCGATTTTTGCCGCAGCTGATAGCGCAGCCGCTGCCGGCGCCGCGCCGCCTTGTCCAGATTGCCGCTCATTACTTCTTCTTGCCTTCCTTGCGGAGAATCGCTTCCCCTTCGAATTTCACGCCCTTGCCCTTGTAGGGTTCGGGGGGCCGGAAGGCGCGGATCTCGGCCGCCACCTGACCGACCTTGCGCTTGTCGATGCCCTCGACCTTGATCGAGGTCGGGCGCTCGCAGGTGATCTTGATGCCCTCGGGCACCGGATAGATCACGTCGTGCGAGAAGCCCAGGTTCATCACCAGGTTCTTGCCGTTCACCGCGGCGCGGAAGCCGGTGCCGGTGATCTCCATCGTCTTGCTGTAGCCGGCGGAGACGCCCTTCACCATGCTGGCGACCAGCGCCCTCGTGGTCCCCCACATCATCCGGGCTTCCGGCGCCTTGCCGCGCGGCGAGACCGAGAGCTTGTTGCCCTCGAGCTTCGTCTCGACCTTCTCCGACAGCGGCATGGTCAGCTGGCCCAGCCCGCCCTTCGCGGTCAGGATGCCGTTCGCGACCGTGACCTGGACGCCCGACGGAATCTCGACCGGATATTTACCGACACGTGACATCGTTCGTCCTCCTCAGAACACCCGGCACAGCACTTCGCCGCCGACATTGGCGGCCCGCGCCTCGACATCGCTCATCACCCCGCGCGGGGTGGAGAGGATCGAAATCCCGAGGCCGGCATAGACCCGGGGCAGTTCCTTGATCTTGGAATAGACCCGCCGCCCCGGCCGGGAGACGCGGGTGATCTCCTTGATGACCGGCTCGCCCTCATTGTATTTCAGCTCGATCCGCAGGTTGGAAACGCCGGGGCGCACCTGCTCGGCCGCGAAGCCGCGGATATAGCCCTCCCGCTTCAGCACATCGAGCACATTGGCCCGCAGATGGGACGCCGGAGCGGTGCAGACCGAAAGCCGCGCGCGCTGGGCGTTGCGTATCCGGGTGAGCATGTCGCCCAATGGATCTGACATCGACATGGGTGTTTTCCCTTACCAGCTTGCCTTGACGACGCCGGGAATCTGCCCGGCGCTGGCGAGGTCGCGCAACGCGATGCGCGAGAGCTTGAATTTCCGGTAGTTGCCGCGCGGACGGCCGCTCAGCTCGCAGCGCAGGCGGATGCGTACCTTCGAGCCGTTGCGGGGCAGTTGCGCCAGCTTGAGCGTCGCCTCGAACCGCTCCTCGACCGGCAGCGAGCGGTCCATCACCGTCGCCTTCAGCGCGCCGCGCTTCTCCGAATCGCGGGCCGCCATGCGCATCCGCTTGTTGTTCCGATTGACCTGGGAGGTCTTCGCCATATCATTCTACCTTTCGGAACCTGCCGGATGATCCGGCGGTTTTCCACCGCTCGCCGCTCAATGCGGCAAGTATTGAATTAAAGCCCCGCCCGGCCGCTTACGCGGCGAATGGCAGGTTGAAGCCCTTCAGCAGCGCCTTCGCCTCGGCATCCGTCTTCGCCGTGGTGACGAAAACGATGTCCATGCCGCGCACGGCGTCGATCTTGTCATAGGCGATCTCGGGGAACACGATCTGCTCCTTGAGGCCCATGGCGAAGTTGCCGCGCCCGTCGAAGCCGCGCCCGCTCAGGGCGCGGAAGTCGCGCACCCGCGGCAGGGTGATCGTCACCAGCCGGTCGAGGAACTCGTACATCCTGGCCCGGCGCAGCGTCACCTTGCAGCCGATCGGCAGGCCGGCGCGGATCTTGAACCCGGCGATGGCCTTCTTCGCCACCGTCTTC
>DASTAF010000254.1:0-3301 GCA_035713005.1 Acetobacteraceae bacterium | reverse complement strand
CCCGGCCTGGTGTTCGAGGCGCATTCGACCGATTACCAGCCGCGGGAATGCCTGAGCGCCCTGGTGGCGGACGGCTTCGCGATATTGAAGGTGGGGCCGGCGCTCACCTTCGCGCTGCGGGAGGTGCTCTACGGGCTGGATGAGATCGCCTGTTTCCTCGATCCCTCCTGGCGCGAGCGGTCGCTGGTCGCCGCGATGGAGCGGATCATGCTGGCCGAGCCCGCTTACTGGCGCTCGCATTACGCGGGCACGGAGGCGGAGATGCGCATCCAGCGGCATTTCAGCTACAGCGACCGCATCCGCTATTACTGGCCGCATCCTGAGGCGCAGGCGGCGGTGGCGGCGCTGCTGGAGCGGCTCGATCCGGTGGCGATCCCCGAAACCATGGTCAGCCAGTTCATTCCTGGCCTGTATCCGCAGGGGGCGGCCGGCAGGGCACGCAAGCCGGCAGAGTTCCTGCTGGAAGGCATCCGTGTGGTGCTGCGGGCCTATTCCGATGCGGCGGCCCTGAAGCGGGACTAACCCAGGGGTTGTTGGGCCGAGGGGCCGTCGGGCTTTCGCAACCTCGTTAGAGGAAAATTAACCCGACCGCCTTAAGCTTCCCGCATGGGCAGCGAAGCTGGTTTCAGGACATGATGGCCGGTCTGTGCGATGTGGCCGGGATTGTTCTGCTTGCCTACGCGGCGGCGCATGACCTCGTCGCGCGCACGGTGCCCAACTGGACGAGCTTCGCGATCGTGCTGGTGGCCTTGCCGATTCGCATCGCGGAGAGGGATATGGCCGGCGCGGTTGCGTTCAGCTTGTTCATCTTCGCCGTGCTGGCGTTGTTATGGCGGTTGCGCATGCTCGGCGGGGGGGACGTGAAGCTATGGGCGGCATCCAGCCTTCTGCTGCAGCCGTCATGGTCTGCGGAAATTCTTTCCTTCTACCGGGTGCTCCTGATGGGCGGCGTGCTGGCGGTTCTGTATCTGATGATGCGGGGCTTCTGCCGGGGCAGGAACTTGAAGCTTGCCGGAACGGCCGGCCGCGCTCTATGGAAGCGGGCGGCCCATGCTGAACTGTGGCGGATCAGGCAGGGCGGATCGCTGCCCTACGCGGTGGCGATCTCGGCGGGAATGGCAATCGCGTTATGGCCGTGAGAGCATGATCGGTTCCTCCCATGGCTGATTACGGTTCAAGATCATTATCCCAGGCGAGCGCTGCCCTGCCGAAGGCGCGGCCCGATCGTCTTTCGGTTGTCGCCTTCGTTGTCGATGCCACGACCGAGGCGGTGTTGCGCAACGGGCTGAACGATCTGGTTTCGGAAGGGCTGGACATCAGAAGGGGCTCCGTGCGCTCGGTGATCGCGGCGATGATGCGGATGCCGACGCCGGAGGTGCTGATCGTCGATATCAGCGGGCAGGAAAATCCCGTCCAGGTTCTGGGCGAGTTATGCGACGTCATCGAGCCGGTGACGCGCCTGCTCGTCATCGGCGATGTGGATAATTTCGATCTCTACAAGCAGATCATCAAGAATATCGGCGCCGTGGATTACGTGTTCAAGCCGATCACCCTGGAGATGATCGGGCGCCAGTTGGCGCCCCTGGTCACGCGCCAGTCGGTGGCAGGGGATTCATCGCGCGGCGGCCGGGTGATCGCCGTGACCGGCGCGCGCGGAGGGGTCGGGGCAAGTCTGGTCGCGGCAAATCTGGCCTGGCATCTGGGCGTCGATTTCAACCGGCACACGATTCTGATCGATGCCGACATGCATGCCGGCATCATGCCTGCCCTTCTCGGGGTTCCGGAAACGGCGAACCTCAACAATATCCTCAACGGCTCGGCCGGCGTGGGCGGCGGCGAATCGAACGACGGTATCGTGCAGCAGATCGATGGGCGGCTGCATCTGCTTTCCGGAAGCCGGTCTTCCGACTTCCATGCCTCCTATGTCATGGGGTCCAGCAAGACGATGATCGAGGCCTTGCGGCTGCGATACAACTTCATCGTGATGGACATTCCGTTTCTTCCCTTGCCCAGCCATCGCGAACTGCTGGAGCTCGCGCATCATCGCATCATCGTGCTCGATGCCTCCATCGCGAGCCTGAGGGACTCGCTGCGGTTGCTGAACCTGCTGAACGGGCCGAGGCGGCTGCAGCGCCCGACTCTGGTGCTCAACCGGGGCCAGCGCCCGGGATCGCTGGCCAGGAAGCATCTGGAAGAGGGATTGAAGCGGAAGGTGGATATCATGATCCCGGACGTGTCCCGATCCGTCGCCGACATCAAGGACCCGGAATCGTTCTCGAAGCTGCGCAAGAGCCCGTTCGGGAAAGCCATCAACGAGCTTTCCCGGGAGCTCGGATTCGAGACCGGCCGTTCCGCCAGCCCTGAGCCGGGCGGGAAGAAAATGACGCTTGGCTCCTTCTTCGGGTTGAAGCTGAGAGGTTAGGGGCGGCAGGAACCGCTTGCGGGAACTCGGCGGAGCCATACGCACCTGGCTTGTCGAGCGTGCGATGGCTGCCCAGATCAGAAACGGCCGGATCAGGATGGCCCGGGCGATCAGGAGCGGAAAGGAGAAGCGGAGATGGCATCAGGCGCGGCATCCATCGGCACCGCAAAATCTTCGGACCCGACGAAGCGGCCGGTGCGCGCGAGCGAGAAGGACCAGCCCTTCTTCGACCCGACCGCCTATGGCAACGGCCCGCGGGATTCGGTGACGGACGCCACCGAGAATGCCGCCGTCACCCATCATCAGATCGTGCTGGACGGGAAGTCCATCCCCTATACCGCGACGGCGGGACATCTGGTGACGGTGGATGCGAGCAACTCCAAACCCGATGCGAAGATGTTCTACGTCGCCTTCACGGCGGACGGGGCCGATCCCAGGACCCGCCCGGTCACCTTCTTCTACAATGGCGGGCCGGGATCATCCTCGGTCTATGTGCTGCTCGGCTCCTTCGCGCCGATGCGCATCCGCACCGCCCTGCCCGACTTCACCCCGCCGGCGCCCTACACCATCGAGACCAACCCGGACAGCCTGCTCGACCGCAGCGACCTCGTCTTCGTCAATCCGGTCGGCACCGGCTATTCGGCGGCCATCGCGCCGAAAGTCAACAAGGATTTCTGGGGCACCGATCAGGATGCCCGGTCGCTCCGGCAGTTCATCAAGCGCTATCTCACCGCCAACGACCGCTGGAATTCCCCCAAATTCCTGTTCGGCGAATCCTACGGCACCGCGCGCACCGCCGTGCTGGCCTATATGCTGCACGAGGACGGGGTCGATCTGAACGGGCTGACCCTGCAATCCTCCATCCTCGACTATTCGCAG
>DASTAF010000253.1:0-4000 GCA_035713005.1 Acetobacteraceae bacterium | reverse complement strand
TCCAGCCTCGGCGCGAGGCTCTCGAAATTCTGCAGCCGGAAGAACTGGCCGGGGCGGAAGGCGCGGGCGGCGGCGGGGGCGCGCAGCACCACCTCGATGATGGTCGGCGTCAGCCGGTTCACCGCATGGACGGTGGTGACGAAATCCTCCCCCGCCCGGCGCAGCACCGCCTCGGGCGTGGATGCGGGCTCCCGCGTCTCCAGCAGGCGCGAGACGATCGGATAGCCGCGCTTGGCGCTGCCCATCGCCTTCACCACATTGCCGAAGAAGGAGGGATGCAGGTCGCCGAAGAAACTCATCATCCGCCCGTCCGCCGCCCGGTGCATCAGCACCTGCGCCGCCTGCGGCTTGGCCATGGCCCGCTCGGGCAGCACCACCGCCCCATGCTCGTCGATGGCCTGGAAATACCGCCCCTCCAGCCTGATCCGGCCATCCTCGCGCGCCAGCACCGTGTTGGGCTGGGTTCCGGCGGCGACCAGTATGGCCCGCGCCGGCAGCACGGCCTCGGCGCCGTCCCGGCCCTTCACCCGCAGCCCGGCGACATGGCCGTAGCCATCCACCTCCACCGCGTCCGGCGTCAGTCCCTCGGCGAAGCGCACCCCCTCCTTCATCGCCATCGCCACTTCCTCGTGGTTGAGGGTGTAGCTCGGCGCGTCGGTCATACGGCGGCGATAGGCGATGGTCACGCCGCCCCAGCCATCCAGCAGCGCGTTCAGCCGCAGCTCCCGCCCCTCCCGCGCCGCGGCGTCCCGCTCGGCGGCGATGGCCTCGGCATGGGCGAGGAACTCCCCGGCGATCTCGGTTTCCTCGGCGTTCCAGCGCAGCCGCACCGCCTCCTCGCCGCGCTCCGCCACCAGCATGCGATAGCGGAGGGCGAATTTCTCCACCTGCCGGACGTAATAGGCCAGGCTCTCGGTCGCAGTATCGATGGCGGTCAGCCCGCCGCCGATCACCACCACCGGCAGCCGCAATTGCAGATTGGCCACCGAGGATAGCTTCGCCGCCCCCATCAGTTGCAGCGCCATCAGGAAATCCGAGGCCTGGCGCACCCCGCGCGCCAATCCGTTCGGAATATCCAGCACCGTCGGCCGCCCCGCGCCCATGGAAAGCGCGATATGATCGAAGCCCATCGCCCAGGCATCGTCGATGGAAAGCGTGCCGCCGCCGCCGAAGCGCACCCCGCCGAAGGCGGCGAACTGCTTGCGGCGCTCCAGCAATATGCGGATCAGCTTCAGGTAGTTCTTGTTCCAGCGCACGGTGATGCCGTATTCGGCCACCCCGCCGAACCCGGCCATGATCCGGTCGTCCAGATTCTCGAACAGGGTGGCGGCGTCGCGGATCGGCGCCCGGCATTCGGCGGGCAGGGGCTCGATCTTCAGCCCGTCCACCGCCACCACCGTATGCCCCTCGTTCAGCAGATGATGGGCGAGGGTGAATCCCGCCGGCCCCAGCCCCACCACCAGCGCCGAGCGCCCTGAAAGCGACTTCTCGACCGGGCGGCGGATATCCAGCGGGTTCCAGCGGGTCAGCAGGGCGTAAAGCTCGAAGCCCCAGGGCAGGGCCAGCACGTCCCGCAGGATATTGCTCTCCGCCTGCGGAATATCGACCGCCTCCTGCTTCTGATAGATGCAGGCCTTCATGCAGTCGTTGCAGATGCGGTGGCCGGTGGCCGCGACCATCGGGTTGTCGATCAGGATGATGGCGAAGGCGCCGAGCAGCGTGCCCTCCGCCCGCACCTCGTGCATCTCGCTGATGCGCTCCTCCAGCGGGCAGCCGTTCAGCGTCACCCCGAACGGCGACGCCTGGAACGCGCCGGTCTTGCGGTCCTTCAAGCCCTGCGAGCAGCTATCCTTGCCCTGGTGATGGCACCAGATGCAGTAATTCATCTGATCAAGCGCCTGATCGGTGGTCATGCCGGGATCGGTGAGGGCGAAGCCGTCCCGCACCCGCCAGTCATCCGCCGGCAGGCGCAGCATAGTCACGCCGTTGCGCTCAATGGTCTCCACCGGCACCAGATGCTGGGGATCGACCTTGTGCGGCACCCGGAACAGCACGTCATCCGCGTGATATTCGCGGCCCGCCTCGGTCAGCGTCGCCCAGGCGGCGTAGCGCATCGCCTCATCCAGCGCCTCGGCATCCTGCGCCGCCTCGAAATCCAGCACCGCGCGGGCGAATCTCTCCTCGGTGAATGGCGTCACCCCGCGCGCCATCAGCGCCTCGCGCAGCGCCGCCCCGTCGAAATCCTCCGCCTGCGCATGGGTCTTCACCGCCTTGCGCTGGACGAAATTGCGCTTGACCAGATGCACCGGGTCGCGCGCCTGGGTGGCCTCATGGATGGCGGCAAGCTCGCGGCTGATGCCGAACAACTCGCCCAGCATCGCCTGCAGATGCGGGGCGAGGGCGGTGATCAGCTCGGCCTCGGCCTTGCGCTCCACCGCGCCGGGCGCCGCGCGCGCCGCCATCAGCGCCGCGTGCAGGGCCGGGTCCGCCGCCTCCAGCCGGGCGACGAAGTCGCGATCCAGCCGGATCAGCCCCTCGCGCCCGGCCAGATCCTCGAACCGGTAGCCCAAGCCCAGATTCTGAAACGCCGCGTTCATCAGCAATCAACCCATATTGTCAACGGTAATTAAGGAAATCGCCGCCCCGATTGCCACAGCATGGCCGGTGCAACAAGGACAGGGCTGGCAAGCGCGGCGCCGATTGCCTAATCCCGGCGCATGGACGCGCTCATCGTCAGCAATCTCGGCAAGAATTTCGGCAAGGTCACGGCGGTGGATGGCATCTCTTTCACCGTGCCGCGCGGTGCCACCGTCGGGCTGCTCGGCGGCAACGGCGCCGGCAAGACCACCACCATCTCCATGCTGCTGGGCATACTCGCCCCCACCACCGGACGGATCGAGGCGCTGGGGCACGACATGGCGCGCGACCGCTTCGCCGCCCTGGCGCGGATGAACTTCTCCTCGCCCTATATCGCCCTGCCGCAGCGCCTCACCGTGGCCGAGAATCTGCGCGTCTACGGGCATCTCTACAATGTGCGGCGCCTGGAGGCGCGGATCGCCGCGCTCGCGGAGGAATTCGACCTGACGGAGCTGCTCGGCCGCCCGGCCGGCGCCCTATCGGCGGGGCAGAAAACCCGCGTCACCATCGCCAAGGCGCTGATCAACCGGCCCGACCTGCTGCTGCTCGATGAACCCACCGCCAGCCTCGATCCCGACACGGGCGATTACGTCCGCGGCGCGCTGGAGCGCTACCGGGACGAAACTGGCGCCGCCATCCTGCTCGCCTCGCACAACATGGCGGAGGTGGAGCGGCTCTGCGGCCAGGTGCTGATGATGAAGCAGGGGCGGATCGTCGATCGCGGCGCCCCCTCGTCGCTGATCGAGCGCTACGGGAGGCAGGATCTGGAGGAAGTCTTCCTCGCCATCGCCCGCGCTGCGGAAATCGCATGATGGGTGGCCCGATGACCCAGAGCCTCCGCCGCATCTACGGGCTGATCTACCGGCATTTCTGCCTCTACCGCCGCTCCTGGCCGCGGCTGGTGGAACTGGCCTACTGGCCGACGCTGGAATTGCTGATCTGGGGCTTCACCGCCCAGTTCATGGTCCGCGCCCATGGCGGCAGCTTCGCCCCATCCGGCGCCGCGACCGGGGTGGCCCTGGTCGGCGGGGTGCTGCTCTGGGAGGTCACGCTCCGCTCGCAGGTCGGGGTGACGCTTTCCTTCCTGGAGGAGATCTGGTCGCGCAATCTCGGTCACATCTTCGTCAGCCCGCTGCGCCCGGGCGAGATGCTGCTGGGGCTGATCGGCGTCTCCACCCTGCGCACGATCATCGGGCTGGCGCCGGCCTGCCTGATCGCCTTTCTGCTCTATGCCTTCGACATCTTCGCCTTCGGCCCGGTATTGCTGCTGTTCTTCCTCAACCTGCTGCTGATGGGGTTCTGGATCGCGCTGCTCGTGGTCTCGCTGCTGTTCCGCTACGGCGCCAGCGCCGAGGCCCTGGCC
>DASTAF010000252.1:0-4642 GCA_035713005.1 Acetobacteraceae bacterium | reverse complement strand
CGTCGGGCTGTACTGGGCCTGGAAATTGATGAACCCGCCGATATGGATGGACGTATTGGTGCCGGGAATGATGAAGGAGCCGGGCAGGATGCCGCCGGTGACGTATTGATGGTTCTGCACGCCCTCCTGCTCGGCGCGGGTGGGGTTCTCCGCCTGCAGGAGCTTCTGCGCCTCGGCGTTATGGGCCAGGCGCCGCGCCCGGGCGTTCCGCGCGGCGAGCATGGCCGCATTCTCGTCGCGCTCCTGGCGCGCCCGCATCGCCGCCTCGGCCGCGTGCGCCCGCTCCGCCGCGTGGCGCTGGCGCGCCTCCTCGGCCTGGATGGCGGAAAGCTTGGCGGAGAGCGCGTTGATCTCGGCCTGCAATTCGCTGATCTGATCGGCATGGGCGGAACTGACCCCGCCCAGGACCATGGCGGCCGAGCAAAGCAAAGTAATTCTGAAAGTTTTTTTCTTCATTGTCTCCCTGCTGAACGA
The DNA here is from genome assembly GCA_035713005.1 of Acetobacteraceae bacterium. Lineage (GTDB taxonomy): Bacteria > Pseudomonadota > Alphaproteobacteria > Acetobacterales > Acetobacteraceae > Acidiphilium. The sequence goes on along the minus strand of DASTAF010000252.1, from coordinate 4,168 downwards.
TTATTGCTTGCGGCCGCGACGGCGGGCGCAAACTAATCTTTCTCTGGACGTTAAGTTACTTGGCAGCTAGATGGCAGCACAAATCGTTCCCATAAATGAAGCAAAATGTACCGTTTGTTAATTTTCTTCCCGTAGAAGCTGCAGAGGCACGGGCTGGAGAGCGGAAAGACCAGGAGAGCTTGCGGATGGGGCGGAATTCCGCGTTCAGCCCAACGGGAGCGGAAGATTTCGGAAAGTCTCCACCTTGCGGGAGACATTAAGAAACGGTACAGTTTGCGTCAGCTTGGGGAATTTCCCCGTGCGCCATTTGGCGGCGTAAATATTCAGGCCAATGTTGAAACCAGGGAGGCAAATCCAAGAATGGGTATTTCTCGCAAGGAATTTCTGCTCGGCGCCGGCGCCGCGGCGGGCATGGCGGCTTTCACGCCGCGCGCGGCCCGCGCCGCCCGCCCCTATGTGCTGAAGCTGGGGCTGGACGTACCGGCCGATCACCCGACGGCGGTGAACGCGAACGAGGCGGGCAAGCGCATCGCCCAGGAGACCAAGGGGCGCGTCCGCGTCCAGGTTTTCCCGGCGAACCAGCTCGGCGATGACACCCACATGCTCTCCGAGATCCGCTCCGGCGCGATCCAGATGATGGGCATCGGCGACAACATCCTCGCCACCCTGGTGCCGAGCGCCGCGATCGACAATGTCGGCTTCGCCTTCAAGAGCATCGAGACGGCCTGGAAGGCGCTGGACGGCAAGGTGGGCGACGTGGTGCGCGCCGACATCATGAAGGCCGGGCTCTACCCGATGCGCCGCATCTGGGACGAGGGGTTCCGCCAGGTGACGACCAGCACCAAGCCGATCAGGACGCCCGGGGACCTGAAGGGCTTCAAGATCCGCGTTCCGCCCAGCCCGATCTCCGTCTCGCTGTTCAAGTATCTCGGCGCCGCGCCCACCTCGCTGAACATCGCCGAGCTCTACACCGCGCTGCAGACCAAGGTGGTGGACGGGCAGGAGAATCCGCTGGGCCTGATCGAGACGCAGAAATTCTACCAGGTGCAGAAATACTGCTCGATGACCAACCACATGTGGGTCGGCTACTGGATGCTGGTCAACGGCACCTTCTGGAAGAGCCTGCCGGAGGCGGACCGCAAGATCATCGAGGCGGCGTTCAACGAGCAGGCGCCCAAGCAGCGCACCGCGAACAACAACCTGAACAATTCGCTGGAAGGCAAGCTGAAGTCGCAGGGGCTGACCTTCAACAACACCGATCCCTCGGCCTTCCAGTCCGCCCTGGTGAAGTCCGGCTTCTACAAGGACTGGCAGGCGAAGTTCGGGCCGGCGCTGTGGTCGGCGCTGGAGGCCTATACCGGCAAGCTCGCCTGACGCCTGAATGTCCGGCGCGATGAACAGCCCGGCCTCCGTCATGCGGAGGCTGGATTCGCTGGTGGACCTGGTGACGCAGACGGTGGCGGCGGCCCTGGTGGTGGCCGAGATCGTGATCCTGCTCGCCGGCGTCATCTGGCGCTACGCGCTCGACAATCCGCTGATCTGGTCGCAGGAGCTGGAGGAGATCCTGTTCCTGTGGCTGGTCAGCCTCGGCGCGGTGATCGCCCTGCGCCGGGGCGAGCACATGCGGATGACGGTCTTCGTCTCGAAGCTCTCGCCGCGCGGGCAGCGCTTCCTCCGGCGCGTCGGGGGGATGATCGTCGCGGTCTTCACCATCGAGATCATCGTTCCGGGCATTTCCTACATGGCCGAGCAGCAGGCGATCACGACGCCGACGCTGCACATTCCCGGCTCCTGGCAGGTCGCCGGCCAGCTCGTCTCGCTGGCCCTGCTGTTCTACGTGGCGCTCCGGCAGCTCTTCGAGGGGGCCGACTGGCGCGAATTGCTGGTCACCCTCGCCATCGGCCTCGCGGTCGGGCTCGGGCTCTGGGCGGCGGAGCCGCTGCTCTACGACATCGGCAACGGCGACCTGGTGGTGTTTTTCGTGGTGATGGTGGGGGCCTGCATCTTCGCCGGCGTGCCGATCGCCTTCTCCTTCGGCATCGCGGTGATCTGCTACATCTATTTCACCAGCTCGATCCCGCTCTCCATCGTGGTCAGCCAGATGGACCAGGGCATGGCCTCGATCGAGCTGCTCGCGGTGCCGATGTTCGTCATTCTCGGCCTGCTGCTGGAAATGACCGGGATCGCGCGGGCGCTGGTGAACCTGCTGAGCGCGCTGGTGGGCAACCGCAGGGGCGGCCTCTCCTACGTGCTGATCGGGGCGATCTATCTGATCGCTGGGATTTCCGGCTCCAAGGCGGCGGATCAGGCGGCGGTGGCGCCGGTGCTGCTGCCGGAGATGAAGCGCCGGGGGGCCCATCCGGGCGAGCTGGTCGCGCAGCTCGCCGCGGCGGCGGCGATGTCGGAGACGATCCCGCCCAGCCTCGTGCTCATCATCGTCGGCGCCGTCACCGGCGTTTCCACCGGCGCTTTGTTCAATGGCGGGCTGCTGCCCGCGGCGGTGGCGGCGCTCGGCCTGATCATCCTGATCTTCTTCCGCAGCCGCGCCGAGCAGCCGAGCGGGCCCAGCATCCCGGCGCGCGAGACGCTGCGGCTGTTCATCGTCGCCATTCCCGCGCTCATCCTGCCCTTCCTGATCCGCTACGCCGTGCTCGCCGGCATCGCGACGGCGACCGAGGTGGCGACCATCGGCGTCGCCTACACGCTGCTGGTCGGCATCGCCGTCTATCGCTGCTTCGACTGGCGGCGCGTCTTCCCCATCCTGGTCGAGACGGCGGCGCTTTCGGGCGCCATCCTGCTGATCATCGGCACCGCCAGCGCCATGGCATGGTCCCTGACCCAGGCGGGCTTCGCCCAGTCCCTCACCGCCGCGATGACGGGGCTGCCGGGCGGCCGGGCCGGATTCATGGCGGTGTCGATCCTGCTGTTCATCGTGCTCGGCAGCGTGCTGGAAGGGCTGCCGGCGATGGTGCTGTTCGGGCCGCTGCTGTTTCCGATCGCCCAGCAGATGAACATCAACGTGGTGCAATACGCGATCGTCTCGATCCTCGCCATGGGAATCGGCCTGTTCTCGCCGCCCTTCGGCGTCGGCTTCTATCAGACCTGCCTGATCAGCAAGTCCTCCAGCGACGAGGCGCTGGGCCGCATCTGGCCCTATATGGCCACCCTCGTCGCCGCCCTCGTCATCGTCGCCGCCGTGCCGTGGATCTCGACCGGGTTTCTCTAGCAGCCCGCCCCGGCGCGTGCCTTTATCGCCGCATGGCGGGCCAGCACGTCCCGCGCGCGCAGCACCACCGGAACGTCGATCATCCTGCCCTCGAAGGTCACCGCGCCCAGCCCCCGGGCCATCGCCTCGTCATAGGCGGAGACCATCCGCCGCGCCCGCTCCACCTCGGCGGGCTCGGGGCTGAACTCCTCGTTCAGTATGGCGACCTGGCTCGGATGAATGACCGAGGCGCCCATGAAGCCGAGCCGGCGGGAGCGGCGGATCACGGCGCGGAAGACGTCGAGATCGGCGAAATCGGCCACCGTGCCGAGGAAGCCGAGCGGCAGGATGCCCGCGGCGCGGGCGGCGAAGATGGCCTGCTGCTTGGGAAAGAGCAGGCCCTCCGCCTCCGGCAGCATGCCGACGCCGAGCGCCAGATCCTCCGATCCGACCGTGACCGCCGCCAGGCGCGGATGCGCGGCGGCGATCTCCTGGGCGCGGAAGATGCTGCCGGGCGTCTCCAGCATCGCGATCAGGCGCGTGTGGCCCGGTGCCACGCCGCGCTCCGCCTCCAGCTCGTCCACCGTCTCGGCGATCAGGCGCAGATGACTGGCGCTCTCGATCTTGGGCAGCATCAGCCCATATACGTCCGGCCCGATCGCCGCTTCGAGGTCGCGCACCAGCAGCCGCCACGGCCGGTTCACCCGCACCAGCACATCCGCCCCCCGCGCCCCCGCCCGCTTCGCCGCCTCGGGGACGAGGCGCCGCGCCCGCTCCTTCTCGCCCGGCGGGATCGAATCCTCGAGGTCGAGGATGAGCGCGTCCGCGCCGCGCTCCGCCGCGCGGGCGACGAAGCGCTCCACGATCACCGGCACGAACAGCATGGAGCGCCAGACAGGCAGGTTCCGGTGCATGACAGTCTCCCGATATGCCGGATGATTCATCGATGATGCAGCCGGTATA
>DASTAF010000251.1:0-6151 GCA_035713005.1 Acetobacteraceae bacterium | reverse complement strand
ACGGAATAACCGAGATTGTGCAGCACCTCGGCGATGCCGGACATGCCGATGCCGCCGATGCCGACGAAATGCACGGTCCCGATCGATAGTGGCATTGCCCTCATCGCGCGGTCTCCGCGCTGGCGCGCTGCTGCACGAGATCGGCGAGGCCCGATGCCGCGTCCGGGCGTCCGGCGCGGGCGGCGGCTGCCGCCATGGCGGCAAGGCGCGCCGGCTCCTCCAGAAGGGTTCGCACGGCGCGGGCGAGGAGTTCCGGCGTCGTCGTGGCTTGATCGAGCCGGATGGCGGCGTTGTGGCGGGCCAGCGCATCCGCGTTGGCGCGCTGATGGTCGTCGATGGCGTGAGGCAGGGGGATCAAGATGGAGGGCCTTCCGGCAGCGGTGAGTTCGGCGATGGTAGAGGCGCCGGCGCGGGCGATCACCAGATGGGCGGTGGCGAGGCGCGCCGGAATATCGGTGAAAAAGGACGAGGTTTCGTGCGCGATGCCGGCGCGTTCGAGCACGGCATTGGCGGCGGCGATGTCGTCCGCGCGGTACTGCGCCACCAGATCGATCCGCGCCCGCAGCGGCTCGGGCAGCAGGGCCAGCGCCTCGGGAATCAGGCTGGCGAAGATTTTGGCGCCCAGCGAGCCGCCCAGCATGAGCAGGGAGAGGCGCGATTCCGGCTTTGCATAGGCAATGCCGGCAAGACTGGCGATGTCGCGCCGCACCGGATTGCCGGTATGATGGGTGGCGATGCGGGCGGGAACATGGCTGGTTTCGGCGAAGCTCAGCGCCAGATCGTCCGCGATCCGCGCGAGCAGCCGGTTGGCGCGGCCGAGCACGGCGTTCTGCTCGTGCAGGATCAGCGCCGGGCGGCGGCGCAGCAGCCGGCCCGCGAGAACCGGCGAGACCGCCGGATAGCCGCCGAAGCCGATGATGGCGGCGGGCTCCAGCCGGGCGAGGATGGCACGGGCCTGGGCGGTGCCGCGCGCGAGTTGCGCCACGCCCGAGGAGGCGCGCCCGATGCCGCGCCCGGAGAGGCCGGCTCCGGCGATGACATGGCGCTCGCAGCCGGCGAAAACGCCGGAGTTCAGCCCGCCCGAGCGCGAATCCGTCATCAGCACGACGCGCATGCCGCGCCGCTGCAATTCATCCGCGAGGGCTTCGGCGGGGAAGAAATGCCCGCCCGTGCCCCCCGCCGCGATGACGACGGGGTTCAGCATCGCGCCCCTCACCGGTATTCACCGTGATGCCGCTTGCGGGTCAGCGCCAGCAGGAAGCCCATGTGCAGCGAGATGGCGAGCACCGCCGAGCCGCCATAGGAAATGAACGGCAGGGTCATGCCCTTGGTCGGGATCAGCGAGAGCGAGGAAGCCATGTTGATGAAGGCCTGCAGGCCGAAGCTCGCCACCAGCCCGCCCGCCGCGAGCGCCACGAACAGATCGGTCTCGCGCAGGACGCGGGTGAGGCCGCGCAGCACGATGGCGACGAACAGCAGGATGATGCCGAGGCAGACGATCATGCCGAATTCCTCCCCCGCCACGGCGAAGACGAAATCGGCGCGGGCATCGGGCAGGAAGTGCTTGACCTGGCCCTCGCCGGGGCCGCGGCCCCAGATTCCGCCATTGGCGAAGGCGGAGAGGGCGGTGATCGCCTGATAGGCGTTCTTGGTGGTCGGGTGCAGGTACAGCATCACCCGCATGTGCACATGCGCGATCAGCTCGAAGGCGGCGAAGAAGGCGGCGACGAAGGAGGCGAGGCCGATCATCACCCAGACCATGTCGAGCCCGTCGAGGAAGAGCTGGACGAAGAAGGCCATGCCGACCAGCCCCATCGAGCCGATATCCGGCTGCAGGCGCAGGATGAGCATGACCAGCCCGTTCAGCCCGAGGGCGATGATCATGCCGGGGAAGCCGGGGGTGCGCCGGCGCTCGGCGAGCAGCCAGGCCGTGGCGATGATCAGGGCGGGCTTCAGGAACTCGCCCGGCTGGATGGTGAAGCCGGGCAGGGAGATCCAGCGCTGCCCGCCATCGATGGTGACGCCATGCACCAGGGTGAAGGCGGTCAGCAGCAGGAAGACGATGCCGACCGCCAGCGCCGTTAGCTTCACTTGCCGAAGCGTCAGCAGCGAGACGCCGAGCATGATGACGCCGCCCGCCGCGAGGTAGAGGATCTGCTTGATCATCACCATCGTGCGTGGATCGGCGAGCGAGAGATTGGTCGCCGGCGTCGCGGCGAGGGCAAGGATGTACCCGACGCCCACCAGCATGGCGAGCGCGATCAGCATGACGCGATCGACGCTCCACCACCAGCGTCCCACAACCGAGGTATCGGCACGCGAAAGTGTCGGCATCAGCGCATCTCCTCGAAGCAATCAAGCGCGCGGGCGAGTTCGGCGAAGCGGCGGCCGCGCTCGCCGTAATTCGCGAACTGGTCGAAACTGGCGGCGGCGGGCGAGAGCAGCACGGTCCCGATCCCGGCGTCGCGGGCGGCGTGGAAGGCGGCGGGCACGGCGGCATCGAGCGTGCCGGGGATTTCATGCGCCACGCCATGCGCGGCGAGGGTCGCCGCGAATTCCGCCGCATCCCGTCCGATCAAAAAGGCGCGGGCGATGCGGGGGAAACAGGGGGCGAGGCTGGCGATGCCGCCGGCCTTGCCGATGCCACCGGCGATCCAGATCAGGCGGTCGTAGCAGCCGAGGGCGCGGGCGGCGGCATCCGCGTTGGTGGCCTTGCTGTCGTCGATGAAGCGGATGCCATCGATGGCGGCGATTTCGGCCTGGCGGTGCGGCAGGCCGGGATAGCTGCGGATGCCCTCGGCGATCATCCCGCGAGGCACCCCGGCCGCCTGGGCGAGCGCCGCCGCCGCCGCCGCGTTCTGCGCGTTATGCGCGCCGGGAAGGGCGCGGGCCTCGGAGAGATCGACAATGAGGCCCTCAGAATCGCGAAGCAGCCTGCCATCCGCCCAGATATCGGCGGCCGAATGGCCGGAGACGCGGAGGAGGCGGGCGGGGCTGGCGGAGAGATCATCCGCCATGGCGCGCGAGGGCGCATCGTCGATGCCGACGACCGCCGTGCATTCCCGATCCTGGCGGGCGAAGATGCGCCGCTTGGCCTCGGCATAGCCTTCCATGTCGCCGTGACGGTCGAGATGATCCGGCGTCAGGTTGAGCATCGCCGCCGCGTCGAACCGGAGCGCCGTGATGCGTTCCAGCATGTAGCTCGACATCTCGAGACAGTAGATTCCGTCATCGGGCAGCAGCGGCAATGAGAGCGCGGCCGGGCCGAGATTGGCGCCCGCGGCGTGGATGATTCCGGCGGTGCCGAGGATATGCGCGGTGAGGGCGGTGGTGGTGGATTTGCCGTTCGTTCCGGTGATGCCGAGGAATTTCGCGCGGCTTCCGGCGACGCGCACCGCGCGGTAGAGCAACTCGGCATCGGTGGTAACCACGACGCCACGCGATGTTAGTGCTGCGACCTCGGGATGCGGCGCCGGCAGGCGATGCGGAATTCCAGGCGACAGCACCAAAGCATCGAGCGGCCCGGCCTCGCTCGGGCGCGCCACCTTCAGCTTCCTGGCCGCGGCGGCATCGCGCTTCGCGGCATCGTCGTCCCATGCGCTGACATCAGCACCCATGGCCGCGAGCGCCTCGGCGGCGGGCAATCCGTTCTCGCCCAGGCCGAGAACGGCAAAACGTGAATCGGAAAAAACTTGGGGCCAGTTCATCGGATTTTCAGGGTCGCAAGCCCTGCCAATGCGAGGATCATCGCGATGATCCAGAAGCGGATGACGATGGTGGGTTCCGCCCAGCCTTTCTTTTCGAAATGATGGTGCAGCGGCGCCATGAGGAAAACCCGGCGCCCGGTGCGCTTGTACCAGAACACCTGCACGATGACGGAGACGGTTTCCACCACGAACAATCCGCCAGTGATGGCGAGCACGATCTCGTTCTTGGTCGCGACCGAGACGGCGCCGAGCGCGCCGCCGAGCGCGAGCGATCCCGTATCGCCCATGAAGACGGCTGCTGGCGGGGCATTGAACCAGAGGAAGCCCATGCCCGCGCCGATCAGTGCCGCGCAGAACACGGCGAGCTCTCCGGCGCCGGGGACGAAATTGATCTGCAGGTATCCTGAGAAAATCCGGTTGCCGACCAGATAGGAGATCAGCGCGAACACGCCCGCCGCGATGATGGTCGGCACGATGGCGAGTCCGTCAAGCCCGTCAGTAAGGTTAACGGCGTTGCTCGCCCCCATCATCACGAACATGCCGATCAGCGGGAAGAGGATGCTGAACGGAATCATGAAATCCTTCACCATCGGCACCGCGAGATCATCGGCGATGGCGGGCGGCATCAGCCGGGTGATCCAGAACGTGCTGCCGAGCCCGACCGCCGCCTGCACGATCAGCTTGACGCGGCCTGGAACGCCCTTGGTGTTGCGCTTGGTCAGCTTCTGGAAGTCGTCGGCGAAGCCGAGCGCGCCATAACCGAGCGTTACCAGCAGCGCCGCCCAGACATAGCCGTTGCGTAGATCGGCCCAGAGCAAGGTGGAGATCGCCAGCGCCACCAGGATCAGCACGCCGCCCATGGTGGGCGTGCCCTTCTTCTCGATCAGGTGCCGCTCCGGCCCATCGAGCCGGATGGGCTGGCCCTGGCGCTGCACCGAGCGCAGCCAGCGGATGAGCCGGGGGCCGAGCAGGAAGCTGACGATGAGCGAGGTGATGCAGGCGCCGCCCGCCCGGAAGGTGATGTAGCGGAACAGGTTGAGCGCATGGAAGGCGGCGACATGGGGAAGCAGCAGCGCGTAGAGCATGTCAGGCCGCTCCCTCGATCGCGGCGATGACGCTGCGCATCCGCGAACCCAGGCTGCCCTTGACCAGCACGGCGTCTCCCGCCCGCAGGGCGGCGGCGACGCGCGGGGCGAGCGAGACGGCATCCTCCGCCCAGTTGCCGCGCAGATGGGCGGGCAGGTCCTGGAACATCATGCGCATCTGCGGCCCGCAGGCGAAGACGATATCCGCCACCGCGGCGACCGGCTCGGCGAGCGCCCGGTGCTCGTATTCGGCGTGATCGCCCAGTTCCAGCATGTCTCCGAGCACGACGACGTGCCGCCCCGGCTGCAGGGCGAGAACGGAAAGAGCCGCCTGCACCGAGGCGCCGGAGGCGTTGTAACTTTCATCCAGCAACAGCGCATCGCCGCCGGAAAGGGTGATGCGGCGCCTGGCGCCGCGTCCGGCGAGTGGCAGGAAGCCATCGAGGGCGGCGGCGGCGCGCTCCGCGTCCAGGCCGAGCGAGGCGGCGGCGGCCAGGGCGGCAACGGCGTTCATCGCCATGTGCCGGCCCGGCGCGCCGAGCCGGAAGCGCACCGTCTTGTTGAGAATGCAGGCGGTGACATCGACGCCTTCGGCATCGCTCGCCGCCTCGATCAGCTGCGCCTCGGCGCGTTCGTCCGCGCCGAAGCCGATGATCCGCGCGCCATCGGGCGCATGGCGGGCAAGGCGGGCGAGGAAGGTGCCGCAGGGCAGGACGGCGGCACCATCGGCGGACAGGCCGGTGAGCAGGCTCCCCTTCTCCTCGACGATCGCGTCCAGCGAGCCGAGATGGCCGATATGGGTGGCGGCGATGGTGGTGATAATGGCGACATGCGGGCGGGCGAGCGCCGCGAGCGGGGCGATCTCGCCTGGATTGTTCATGCCGATCTCGATCACCGCGAAATCCGCCTCGCGCGGGGTGCGCGCGAGGGTCAGCGGCACGCCGAGATGATTGTTGAAGGAGGCTTCGGCAGCATGGGTCGGGCCGAAGGCGGCGAAAATCCGCCGCAGCATCTCCTTGGTGGTGGACTTGCCGACGCTGCCGGTCACGGCGGCGAATCGGGCGGATGATCTGACGCGCGCGAAGCCGCCGAGCCGCTGCAGGGCCGCGAGCGTGTCATCGACGACCAGCAGCGGAGCCGGTCCCGGCTCCGGCTCCGGCTCGCGCGCCACCATGGCGCCTGCCGCCTGGCGCGCCAGGGCATCGGCGACGAAATCATGCCCGTCCCGCTCTCCCTCGATGGCAACAAACATGTCTCTTGGGGCGAGGCTGCGGGAATCGATGGAGACGCCATGGGCGGCGAAGCCGCCGGACACGGTAAAGTCGCCGCCGGTCGCCGCCTTCAACTCGTCCGCATTCC
>DASTAF010000250.1:0-2322 GCA_035713005.1 Acetobacteraceae bacterium | reverse complement strand
CGCGGGCTTTACGTGGTGCTGTTCGGGGCGATCTGCCTCGCCGCCCAGGTGCTGCTGCAGTACACGCGCTATGTCGCGGTGCTGAAATGGACGGCGCTGGTGCTGTTCACCTATTTCGGCACCGTGCTGATGGTGAAGGTGCCCTGGGGGCAGGTGGCTTATGGGCTGTTCGTGCCCCGGTTCTCCTCCGGCAAGGATTTCATCGGCATCGTGGTGGCGGTGATGGGCACCACGATCTCGCCCTATCTCTTCTTCTGGCAATCCTCCCAGGAGGTGGAGGACCTGCATGCGAGGCCACAGCGCGAACCGCTGATCGAGGCGCCGCGGCAGGCGCCGGGCGCCTTCCGGCGCATCCGGCTCGATACCTATTTCGGCATGGCGATCAGCAATTTCGTCGCCCTGGCCATCATGGTCACCACCGCTGCGACGCTGCACCGGCACGGGGTGACCAATATCCAAACTTCCGCCCAGGCGGCGCAGGCGCTGCGGCCGGTGGCGGGGCGCTTCGCGTCGCTGGTTTTCGCGCTCGGCATTATCGGCACCGGCTTCATGGCGGTGCCGATCCTGGCCGGATCGGCGGCCTATGCGATCGGCGAGGCGCGGCGCTGGCCGGTGGGCCTGGCGCGCAAGCCGATGGAAGCGAAGGCTTTTTACCTCGTGCTCGCGGTGGCGAGCATCATCGGGGTGCTGCTGAATTTCCTTTCGCTCGACCCGATCCGGGCCCTGTACTGGAGCGCCGTCATCAACGGAGTGCTGGCGGCGCCGATCATGACGGCGATGATGCTGCTGGCGAGCCGGCGCGACGTGATGGGAGCCTTCACCTTGCCGCCGGGGCTGAAGCTGATCGGCTGGATCGCGGTGCTGGTGATGGCGGCGAGCACGGCAGGGCTGGTGGCGACGCTTCTCATGTAGCGCGGGCTTGCGTATAGAGCCTGTCATGACCAACAGAAAATATCGCCCCGCGACGCAGCTCGTGCATGCCGGGACCATCCGCAGCAGTTTCGACGAGAATGCCGAAGCCTTGTTCCTCACCTCCGGCTTCGTCTATGACCGGGCGGAATTGGCCGAGGCCACCTTCAAGGGTGAGGCGCAGCACTATCAGTATTCCCGCTTCGGCAACCCGACCGTCTCCATGCTGGAAGGGCGGCTGGCGGCGATCGAGGGAGCGGAAGCCTGCCGCGCCACCGCGACCGGCATGGCGGCGGTGCATGCCGCGATCATGGCCGGGCTGAAGACGGGGGACCGCGTCGTCGCCTCCCGCGCCCTGTTCGGCTCCTGCCACTGGATCGTCTCGAACCTGCTGCCGCGCTACGGAATCGAGAGCGAGTTCGTGGATGGCGGAGACATGGCGGCCTGGAAGCGGGCATTCTCGCGCCCGGCGGCGCTGGTGCTGCTGGAGACGCCCTCCAACCCGATGCTCGACATCATCGACCTGCGCGGGGTGGCGGAACTTGCCCATGCGGCGGGGGCGATCGTGGTGGTGGACAATGTATTCGCCACCCCGCTGCTGCAGCGCCCGCTGGAACTGGGGGCGGATGTGGTGGTCTATTCCGCGACCAAGCACATGGACGGGCAGGGCCGGGTGCTGGGCGGGGCGGTGCTGGGCAGCAAGCAATGGGTGGATACCGTGTTGCAGCCCTATATCCGCAATACCGGCCCGGCGCTCTCGCCCTTCAATGCCTGGGTGATCCTGAAGGGGCTGGAGACGATGGCGCTGCGGGTCTCCGCCGCCTGCCGGAGCGCCGCCGCCATCGCCGATCACTTGGCGGGGCATCCGCGCGTGGAGAAGGCGCTGTATCCGTTCCGGGCCGATCATCCGCAGAGCGCGCTGGCGCGGGCGCAGATGAAGGATGGCGGCACTCTGGTGACCTTCGAGGTGAAGGGCGGCAAGGAGGCGGCGTTCCGGCTGATGAACGCGCTGGGGCTGATCGTGATCTCGAACAATCTGGGCGATTCGAAATCGATGGTGACGCATCCCGCCACCACCACTCACATGCGGATCGGCCCCGAGGAGCGGGCGAGGATGGGCATCACCGAGGGGACGATCAGGCTCTCGGTCGGGCTGGAGGATACGGCCGATCTGATCGAGGATCTGGACCAGGCCCTCACCCAGGGCGGGTGAGGGCGCTGGCCGGTTGGTCAGGTGATCGAGGTCACTCCGCCGCTGGTGCTGCTGGTGACGGAGGTGATCCCGACAAGGCTGATCTGGGTGCCGTCGTTCAGCATCAGGTTCAGGTTGCCGCCGGAGACGGAGGATGAGACCACGCTCTGGCTGCCGGTGAGCTGAAGCTGGTCCCGCCCGGCGCGGAAACCGCTGATCAT
>DASTAF010000249.1:0-5960 GCA_035713005.1 Acetobacteraceae bacterium | reverse complement strand
ACCGCCTGCCCCCCGGCCCAGAAGCGCGCCAGCAGCGCCAGGATGATCGCCAGCAGGATCGCCGGCATCAGCCCGGCGGCGAAAAGGGCGGAGATCGAGGTGCCGGTGACGGCGCCGATGATGATCAGCACGATCGAGGGCGGGATCGTCTCCGCCATCGCGCCGCAGCACGAGACCACGGAGAGGATATGCCCCTCGTCGATCTTCTGGCGCTTCATCTCCGGCACCACGATGGGGGCGACGGCGGCGAGATCGGCGGTCTTGGCGCCGGAAATGCCGGAAACCAGCAATATGCCGCCGATCAGCACGTAGAACAGCCCGCCCTTCACCGGCCCGACCAGCTCGGTCAGGAAGCGCATCATCGCCGGCGCCAGCCGGGTGACGGTGAGCAGCCCGCCCAGCAGCACGAACAGCGGCACCGCGAGCAGGATGATCGAGGTGGTGCCCTGCTCGACCTGGCTCGCCATGACGGCGAGCGGCGCGCTGCCGGTGACGGTCAGGTAGAACACGGTGCAGAAGCCGAAGGCGAAGGCGATCGGCACGCCCGCGAGCACCGTGCCGAACAGCATCGCGACGAAGACGAAGATCACCTCCCCCAGCGTATGGGCGGCGAGGCCGAGGCCGATCAGCCAGGCGATGCCGACGATGACGGCCGCCCCGAGCGCGCCCCGCCAGAGATCGGCGCCGCGATGCCCGAACAGGTCGCGCACCAGATAGGCGGCGATCAGCAGGAAGCCGGCGACCAGCCCGGCAGCCTCCCAGGCGCTGGAAATGCCGATCTGCGAGAGCGAGGAAAGCTCCTCGACCTGCAGGAACTGCAGGCTGGGCGCGATCATCGCCAGCACCGCGACCAGCTGGACCACATCGGCGCCGGCGCGCAGCCTTATCCGCCAGCCGGGCGAAAGGCGCTCGACGAAGGCCGTCATCCGCATGTGCCGGTCGTCGCGCACCGCGATGGCCGCCCCCAGCATGGTCAGCCAGACGAAGATCAGCTCGGCCAGCTCGTTCGACCAGATCAGCGGATGGAGAAAGACGGCGCGCGCCACGATGCCGGCGAACAGGACCAGCACCTCGCAGGTGAGCAGCGTCACGCTGACCGCATCCAGGCCGAGATCGGCGAGGCGCCAGAGCGAGCCGCGGGCTCTTTTCGATTCGAAAGCCGTCGTGCTTATCTGCATTGTTTCTCTCCCCAGCCGATCCTCGCCCGAGCGAGGCCTATTTCAGCGGACCCGAGGTCTTTTCGAGCAGCGCCCAGGCTTCGGCGCCGAACTTCTGCTTCCAGTGCGGGTAGTAGTCCGTCTTCGCGAGGGCGCCGCGGAAGGCGGCCTTGTCCACATCGAGCACGTTCATCCCCTTCGCCGCCAGCTTTTTCCGCAAGGACTGGCTGAGGGCGGCGATGTCGGCGCGCTCGTCATGCCCGGCGGCGGTGAACGCCTCGGTCACGATGCCCTGCCACTTCTTCGGCAGGCGGGTGAAGGCGGGCTTGTTGCCGATGATGAGATAGCCGTCCCAGGCGTGCTGGGTGATGCTGAGATATTTCTGCACGTCGTAGAGCTTGGCGGTGTAGATGATCGGCAGCGGATTTTCCTGGCCATCCACCACGTGATTTTCGAGCGAGGTATAGACCTCGCTGAAATCGATCGAGGTGGGCGCCGCGCCGAGGGCGGCGAACAGCGAGGAGAGGATGGGCGCGGGCGGCACCCGGATCTTGAAGTTGTGAAGGTCCGCCGGCGTCTTCACCGGCTTGGTGCCGGAGGTGACATCGCGGAATCCGTTCTCCCAGCTCGGGCCGATCTGATACATGCCGTGCTCGTCGATCTTGCCCGCGATGTAGCGGCCGAGCCCCCCGTCCATCGCCGTCCAGACGTCCTTCGGATCGAGGAACGCATAACCGATATTGACGATCCCGGCGGCGGGGATGGTGGTGGCGAGAACCGAGCTGGCCATGTTCATGATCTGGATGCCGCCGAGCCGGGTCTGGGCGATCAGCTGCTTGTCGGTGCCGAGCTGCGCGGCGGGATAGAGCTTGATGTCCAGCCCGCCATTGGTCGCCGCCTTGATCTTCGCGATCGCCTGGGCGGCGCGGATGTTCACCGGGTGGCTCGGCTCCTGGCCGGTCGCCATTTTCCAGGAAAACTGCGCCGCGTCGCCCCGCCGGGTCAGGATGGCGAAGGCGGGGAGCGCGGCGGCGCCTTTGAGCAGCGTGCGGCGCCGGATCGGGTTCTGGTTCATGTTCGTTTCCTCCTTGTTATGGTTCAGACAAGTATCAGTTCCGGCAGCCGGGTCAGAGCCACCCCTTGATCTGGCGGACCATGGCCTCGGCCGAGATGCCGTAGCGGTCGTGCAGGGTGGGCAGGGCGCCGGCGGCGAGAAACTCGTCGGGCAGGCCGATCTGGCGGAATTTCGGCGCGATCCCGGCGCGTAGCAGCCCGGCGGCCACCGCCTCGCCCAGACCGCCGATCACCGTGTGGTTCTCCGCCACCACCACGAGCCGCCCGCCCTTGCCGGTGGCGGCGATGATCGTGTCGAGATCGAGCGGCTTGATCGTCGCCGCGTGCAGCACCTCGACGCCGATGCGGTCCTTCTCCAGCATCTCGGCCGCCTGCAGGGCGCGCATGGTGGCAAGCCCGGTCGAGATCACCAGCACGTCATTGCCGGGCCGGAGCGACTTCGCCTTGCCGATCTCGAATTTGTAGCCGTATTCATCGAGCACCAGCGGCACGTGGCCGCGCAGCAGCCGCATATACACCGGGCCGTCATGCGCCGCGATCGCCGGAACCGCCTGCCCGATCTCCAGCGCGTCGGCGGGATCGATGATGGTCAGGTTCGGCATGCCCCGGAAGATCGCGATGTCCTCGGTTGCCTGATGGCTGGGTCCATAGCCGGAGGTCAGGCCCGGCAGGGCGCAGACGATCTTGACGTTCAGCTTCTCCTCGGCGATCGCCATGCAGATGAAGTCATAGGCGCGGCGGGTGGCGAAGACGGCATAGGTGGTCACGAAGGGCATCGCTCCTTCCCGCGCCAGGCCCGCCGCCGCCATCATCAGCAGCTGCTCGGCCATGCCCATCTGGTAGAACCGGTCCGGGAAAGCCTGCGCGAAGACATGCAGGTCGGTGTATTTCGCCAGATCGGCGGTGAGGCCGACGATCTCGGGGCGCGACCTCGCAAGCTCGACCAGCGCGTTGCCGAACGGCGCCGGCGCGGTGCGCTGGCCGGGGGCGGCGATGGAGGCGATCATCGCCGAGGTGGTCAGCCGCTTCTTCGGCGCGGCGGTTTGCGCGGTGCTCATCACAGGGTCTTTCCGCTGAAGGTTTCGTCGAGCAGGGCGATCGCCTGCTGCCACTCCTCGGGTTCGACCCGGAGGAAGTGGTTGCGCTCGCGGGTTTCGAGGAAGGGTATGCCTTTCGCCATCTGCGTGTCGCAGATCACGATGCGCGGGGCGGCGATCTTGGCCGCGCGCGCCGCATCAAAGGCGGCGGCCACGGCATCGATGTCGTTGCCGTCGACGCGCTGGGTGTGCCAGCCGAAGGCGCGGAAGCGTTCGTGCAGCGGCTCGCGCGAGGACATCGCCGAGGATGGCCCATCGGCCTGCTGATCGTTGACATCGACAATGCCGATCAGATTGTCGAGCTGCCAGTGGGTGGCGCCCATGATGCCTTCCCAGATCGAGCCCTCGTTCAGCTCGCCATCCGAGAACAGCGTATAGACGAAGGCATCCGACTTCTTGCGCTTGAGGCCGAGCGCCATGCCCACCGCGATGCCGACGCCGTGGCCGAGCGAGCCGCCGGTGATCTCCATGCCCGGCGTGTAGGCGGCCATGCCGGACATCGGCAGGCGGCTTCCATCGGTGCCGTAGGTCTCGATCTCGCTTTCGGGCAGGATGCGGGCCTCGATCAGCGCCGCGTAGAGCGCGATGGCGTAATGGCCGATCGAGAGCAGGAACCGGTCGCGCTCCTCCCAGTGGACGTCGTCGGGCCGGTAGCGCAACGCGCGGAAATACGAAACCGCAAGCACGTCGGCGATGCCGAGCGCCTGGGCGATGTAGCCCTGGCCCTGCACCTCGCCCATCCTGAGCGCGTGGCGGCGGATGCGATAGGCTCGCTCGCGCAGCGAGACGTTCGAGCCCGCATAGGGAAAGCCGTCGCGGCGGGCGGCGGAGGTTTTGTCGAGCATGGCGGAAGACATGGTGCGTGGGTCCCGGCGCTATGGTTGAATCAGTGGATCAGCATGCCGCCGTTGACATCGATCACGGCGCCGGTGACGTAGGCGGAAAGATCGGAGCCAAGGAACAGGAAGATCCGGGCGACATCCTCGGCGGTGCCGAGCCGGCCGATGGGAATGCCCTTGAGAATTTCCGTCCGCATCTCGTCGGTCAACAGGCCGCCGGTGATCTCGGTCTGGATCAGGCCCGGCGTCACCGAATTCACCCGGATGCCGGACGGGCCGAACTCGCGCGCCATCGCCTTGGCAAGGCCGAGCACCCCGGCCTTGGCCGCGGAATAATGCGGGCCGCCGAAGATGCCGCCGCCGCGCTGGGCGGAAACCGAGGACATGCAGGCGATCGAGCCGGAGCGGCGGTCGCGCATGTGCGGCAGGAAAGCCTGGCTCAGATGCAGCACGCCGGTCAGGTTGACGTCGATCACCCGTTCCCAGTTCCGCGCCTCGATCTCCAGGAAGCGGAGCGGCTCGGTGATGCCGGCATTGTTGATCAGGATGTCCACCTGGCCGAAGGCTGTGATCGCCTTCCGCGCCGCGGCCTCGCAGGCCGCCCGGTCGGTGACGTCGCAGGCGATGCCGATATGCTCGCCGCCGATGGAGGCGGCGGCGGCTTCGGACGCGGCCTGGTCGAGATCGAGAATGGCGACGCGGGCGCCGTGCCCGGCGAACAGCCGGGCAGTTGCGAGCCCGATGCCCCTGGCGCTTGCGGCCCCTGAAATGACCGCCGTCTTGCCCTTGAGCAGCATGCGTTTCCTCCTTTGTTTTCGTCCGGAAGTTAAAAGCCGGCAGAGGTGAAGGATCAAACGGATAATTTGCATGATCCGGTGAATCAGGTTCATCTATGTCAATGCTGAACAACATCCCCCTGTCCCTGCTGCGCGCCTTCGAGGCGGCTGGCCGCTCGGGGTCGTTCCGCGCCGCGGCGGCGGAACTGGGCCTGACGCCGAGCGCCGTGAGCCACGCGATCCGCAAGCTCGAAGACCTGCTCGGCGTGCGGCTGTTCCAGCGCCGGACGCGGGCGATCGAGCTGACCACCGAGGGCCAGATTCTGATGCGCCATGTCGGGGATGCGTTCGATTCATTGCGGCACGGGCTGGAGGCTGTCTCTACCCGCACGCCGCGCCTGCTCCGCCTGCATGTGGCGCCGAGCTTCGCCACCCAGTGGCTCGCGCCGCGGCTGAACCGGTTTCTCGAGGCCAATCCGCGCGCGGAGGTGCGGATCGCCGCCAGCACCGATTATGCCGAATTCAGCCGGGGGACGTTCGACGCCGATATCGTCTATGCCGCCGCCCCCACCGCCCGGGCGATGCCGGGGCTGGTGCGCATTTCGCTGGGCGAGGAAACCGTGATCCCGCTATGCGCGCCGGCGCTCGCCGCGCGCATCCGCCATCCTGCCGACCTTCTCGGCGAGACGCTGATCCACAGCGACAACAAGATGCTCCGCTGGCCCGACTGGTTCTCCGCCAATGGGCTGAGCGCGCCAGGCTCCCATGGATTGCGCTTCGACCGCAGTTTCCTCGCGATCAGCATGGCGGCGGACGGGTTGGGCGTCGCGCTGGAATCGACCCGGCTGGCGGAACGCGAGATAGCGGGCGGCCGCCTCGTCGCGCCGCTCCAGGGCCGTTCGGTGGATCTGCATTACACCGCCCATTTCCTGGTCTATCCGCGAACCCATCAGGCCAACCCGCTGATCAGCCGGTTTTCGGCCTGGCTGCAGCAGCAGTTGAGCGCCGTTCGCGATC
>DASTAF010000248.1:0-2840 GCA_035713005.1 Acetobacteraceae bacterium | reverse complement strand
GTCGATGAAGCGCGGATAGGCCGAGCCGCCGGCGATGATCAGGCGCGGCCTGTGCTCGCGGGCAAGGCGCTCAAGCTCCTCGTAATCGAGCAGCCCATCCTCCCGCCGCACCCCATACTGCACTGGCTTGAACCACTTGCCGGAAAGATTGGGCACCGCGCCATGGGTTAGATGCCCGCCCGCCGCCAGGCTCATGCCCAGAATGGTGTCCCCGGCATCGAGCAGCGCCAGGAATACCGCTTGGTTCGCCTGCGCTCCGGAATGGGGCTGCACATTGGCGAAGGCGCAGCCGAAAAGCTGCTTCGCCCGCTCGATGGCGAGCGTCTCCACCACGTCCACCGCCGCGCAGCCGCCGTAATAGCGCCGCCCAGGATAGCCTTCGGCATATTTATTGGTCAGCACCGAGCCCTGCGCCTCGAGCACGGCAGCTGAGACGATGTTTTCCGAAGCGATCAGCTCGATCCCGTCCTGCTCGCGGGTCAGCTCGTCACCGATCGCGGCGGCGAGATCGGGATCGGTTTCCGTCAGCCTTGCGCCGAAAAACCGCTCCAGGCTGGCGGGAGATACGATATCGTTCATGATGCAAGCTGGCTCCGTCTGCGAGGCACTGAGAGATTTGTCCGCGCCTATATCACGCGCATCTAGCGCCCGCCACCGGATGAGCCTAATCCATGCTCCCGTCATGATCACGCCGAAATTTCCCGCCACCCGCCTGCGCCGCAACCGGCACGATGCCTGGACGAGGCGCCTTGTCTCCGAAGCCGCCCTGACCATCGATGATCTGATCTGGCCCATCTTCGTCCGCGAGGGCGGGGGCGATCCGGAGCCGGTTCCCTCGATGCCTGGGGTGGTGCGGGTCGGGCTCGATAAACTCGCCACCCATGCCGAGGCTGCGGTGAGGCTGGGGATTCCGGCCATTGCCCTGTTCCCCGCGACCCCGCCCGCGCTGAAGGATGCCGAGGGACGCGAGGCGGTGAACTCCGAAAACCTGATCTGCCGGGCTGCCCGCCTGCTCAAGCGGGAATTTCCCGATATCGGGCTGGTGGGCGATGTGGCGCTCGATCCTTATACCGATCACGGGCATGACGGGGTGATCCGCGAGGGATACGTGGCGAATGACGAGAGCGTGGAAATCCTCAGATCCCAGGCGGTGAACCAGGCCCGAGCGGGGATCGACATCATCGCCCCATCCGACATGATGGACGGCAGGGTGGGCGCCATCCGAGAGGAGCTCGATGCGGCAGGACTAATTCACACCCGGATCATGAGCTACGCGGCCAAATATGCCTCCGCCTTCTATGGACCGTTCCGCGACGCCATCGGCTCCGGCGGGCTGCTGAAGGGCGATAAGCGCACCTATCAGATGAACCCTGCCAACAGCGACGAGGCGATGCGTGAGATCGCCATGGATGTGGCCGAGGGCGCGGACATGGTGATGGTAAAGCCTGGCATGCCCTATCTCGACATCGTCCGGCGGGCGCGCGACGAGTTCAACATCCCCATCTTCGCCTATCAGGTTTCCGGCGAATACGCGATGCTGGCCGGGGCCATCGAGCGCGGCTGGCTGGACCGCGACCGGGTGATCCTGGAAAGCCTCATCGCCTTCAAGCGCGCCGGCGCCTCCGGCGTGCTGACCTATTTCGCGGTGGACGCGGCGCGGCTGCTGAAGGCGGGATGACCTCGCCTAGACTCGCCGGCCCAGACCCCTGCCAAACAGAGCATGGTACAGAACCAGCACGATGATCGCCCCGATCACCGCCACCAGCACGCCGTAAGGATTGAAGGCTATGATGGGCGCGGCGGCAGAGGTACTGAAGATGAAGCCGCCCACCAGCGCGCCGATCACGCCGAGCGCGATGTTCAGAATGAGTCCATCACTCCGCCCGTCCATAACCTTGCCGGCGATAAAGCCGGCGATGAGGCCGAGCACGATCCATGCGGCAATCGACACGACACATCCCACATGCATACGAAAGCCGCGCGGGTCATTCCCGCGCGGCAACCGGTTTCACTGCGTTTTGATCATCCGGCGCGCCGTGGGCCCGACGCCAAGCCTGCCAGAACTATTTGTCGAGCGCGTCGCGCATCTTGTCCTTGGCGCCGCCGACGGCGTTCTGGATCTTGCCTTTAGCCTTGTCGGCCTTGCCCTCGGCCTGCAGGTTGGCGTCTCCGGTGATCTTGCCGGCCGCATCCTTGATGCTGCCCTTGGCCTGTTTCGCGGCGCCTTCGACACGATTGTGATCAACCATGACAATCTCCTGTTCCCTGGCGGAAGCGGCCCGATGCCCCTTCGCATGATTTTCAAATAGAAAGCTTCAAGCCATTATGCAGATGTGAGTGCGGATAAAATAGCAGTGCAATCGTATCATTGCGGTGGCGCCATGATTACATATCGGCGATAATATCGTTCCCCGTCATGCGGAGGCGGTTCGGCCAAGACGCCGCCCCGTCTGCGTCTACATGCCGATGGCGCGCCGGTACACATCGAGCAGGGTCTCCTGCTCCTCGATCTCCGCCGGCTCCTGCTTGCGCAGCCGGATCAGCTGGCGCAGGACCTTCACGTCGAAGCCGGCCGATTTCGCCTCGGCATAGATGTCCTTGATGTCGGAGGCAAGGGCCTTGCGCTCCTCCTCCAGCCGCTCGATCCGCTCGATTATGCTCTTCAGCCGGTCACCGGCGATGTTGCCAGTGCTCGTTCCTTCAGCGCCGTCACGTTCCGTGGTGTCGAGAGCCATGCCGTTATCCTGTCGTCCTGCTTTTGGCGAAGGCTCGCCGATAATGCCAGGGGACGGCCGGGTCAATGACCTTTATTGCCCACCTCGAAGGCCTGCTTCTGCGCA
>DASTAF010000247.1:0-2083 GCA_035713005.1 Acetobacteraceae bacterium | reverse complement strand
TTGTGCTGGTTTCCACGCCGATCGGCAACCTGCAAGATATGTCGCCCCGTGCCGCCGCCGCCTTGCGGGAGGCGGACGCGGTGCTTTGCGAGGATACCAGGACCAGCCAGACCTTGCTCCGCGCCCATGGCATCCGGACGGAGCTTTATGCTCTGCATGAGCATAACGAGCAGGCTCGCATCCCCGGCCTGATCGCGGCGATGCGGGAAGGGCGCTCCTTCGCCCTGATCAGCGATGCCGGAACCCCGCTGGTCTCCGACCCGGGATACCGGCTGGTACGCGCCGCCATCGAGGCTGGGTTTTCCGTTTCCGGTATTCCGGGGCCGAACGCGGCGCTGCTGGCGCTGGCGCTTTCCGGCCTGCCGCCGCATCCGTTCCTGTTCCATGGGTTCCTGCCGCCGAAGCAGGCGGGGAGGCGGGCGGCGCTGGCGAAGCTTCGGGCGGCGGAGGCGGCGGGGTTGCGCGCGACGTTAATCTTCTATGAAGCCCCACACCGGTTGGCTGCCTGCCTGGCCGATTGCGCCCATGTGCTGGAGGAGCGTCCGGCCGCAGTCTGCCGGGAACTGACCAAGCGCTTCGAGGAGGTGCGGCGGGACGGGCTGCAGGCTCTCGCCGTCCATTACGAGGAGAATTCAGCGCGCGGTGAGATCACGCTGGTCATCGGCCCGGCGCCGGAGGAAATTCTCGAAGGCGAGGCTTTCGATCAGGCGCTGGACGCGGCGCTGCGGGCGAGGATGGCGACGATGAGCCTGAAGGACGCAGTGGCCGCCGTCAGCCTGGAGCGCCGGGTGCCGCGCAGGCTGGTCTATGCGCGCGCGCTCGCTCTCGGTGGTTCATGAATGGGCGGGTTTGTGCGAATGGGCGGCGATCAGCCTGAGGAATTCCTGGTCGAAATGGAAGCTCACCCCCGAAATCAGCGCCACCGCCGCGTCCAGCGCCAGGGTGATCGCCAGCGCGTGCCACCAGCGCAGGCGCAGCCCGGCGCGCAGGGTGAACCACTGAAACCAGAAGCCATACACCCCGATCAGCGCGATGACGACGATGAGAGAGCCCTTCTCCGGCACCCCCGCCGCGACCAGCAGATTCGCGATCACCTCCGCGATCAGCAGCAGCGGCAGGATGAGCCAGAAGGACCAGTTGAGCGCCGTCGCCGTCATGATCCAGGTCGAGGCGCGGTTGGTGAGCCGGGCGCCAATCTCGATGATCACCGGCGGGATCAGCACGGTGCATATCCGCGAAAGCAGGATCAATGCGGCGAAGCGATAATGGCCGGAGCTGGCGATCAGCCCCGCCGTCACCAGCGGGAAGGCGATGAGCGGAGCGAGGGAGGCGGAGAATCCGGCGGTGGTGTTGGAGAATTCCGCGATTCCGGCCGCATCGCCGCGCGCCAGACGGAACAGGCCGAGCAGGATGTTGCCCGAACGCTGGCGCAGGTTGCGGTTCATAGTCCCGCCCGCGCCAGGATTTCGCGGTAGATCACGGCCAGCTCCCGCAGTTCCGCGACCGGCACGCATTCATCCACCCGGTGCATGGTGCCGCCGATCAGCCCGAACTCGACCACCGGGCAGAATTTGGTGATGAAGCGGGCATCCGAGGTGCCGCCACCCGTATCCAGCCTCGGTTCGATGCCGGCGATCCGCGAAATCGCGCCGGTTACCGCCTCGATGGCCGGGCCCGGCTCGGTGCGGAAGGGCTCTCCGGAGATCGTCACCGTGCATTCCGCTTCCGGCGCGTGCAGGGCCAGCACCGATTCGATCCAGTGGCGCAGCGAGGCGCCGCTATGGGCATCGTTGAAGCGGATGTTCAGCGCGGCGCTGGCGCTGGCCGGGATGACGTTCCCCGCCGGATTGCCGACATCGATGCTGGTGACCTGCAGGCTGGAGGGCTGGAACCAGGGCGTGCCCTCGTCCAGCCTCGCCTGCGTCATCTCGTGCAGGGCGGCGATCAGCCGATGCACCGGATTATCCGCGAGATGCGGATAGGCGACATGGCCCTGCACCCCGCGCACGGTAATCCGCGCCGAGATCGAGCCCCGGCGGCCGATCTTCACCACGTCCCCCAGCCTCGCCACGCTGGTCGGCTC
>DASTAF010000246.1:0-2038 GCA_035713005.1 Acetobacteraceae bacterium | reverse complement strand
CCGGGATCGGGCAAGTGGATCGAGGGCATCGCCATCGGCGCGCCGGAAGGGATCGAGGCTTCCGACCTCAGCTATCAGGGGGTGCTGGGGCGCGGCTGGCTCTCGCCCTGGGTCGAGGCCGGGGCCTATTGCGGCAGCCGGGGCATGGCGCTGCCGCTGCTCGGCATCCGGGTGCGGCTGCAGGGAGCGGCGGCGGAAAAATTCGAGCTTGCCTGCGAGGCGAGCTTCGCGGATGGCACCAGGGCGGGGCCGGTCGGCAGCGACGAGACCTGCGAGGCGGAGAGCCTGGCGGCGCTGGAGGCGGTGAAGCTCAGCCTCGTCCCGCGCGCCCGGCTGCGCGCCGCCGCCCGGGGCCGCCGTTGAGGCGGGGCCGCTGAGGCAGGGCCGATGCGGTTTCTTTTCGTCCACCAGAACTTTCCCGGCCAGTATCTGCACATCGTGCGCGACCTGCTGGCCGAGGGCGGCCATGAGATCGTGTTCATGACCGAGCCGAACGGGAACCAGATCGCCGGCGTGCGCAAGGTGACCTATGCCCGCCCGCCCGCCACCCATGCCGCCGTGCATCCCTCGGCGCGGGAATTCGACGTGGCGATGCGGCGGGCGGAATCCGCCTATAACGGCGCGATGCAGATCAAGGGGCTGGGATTCGAGCCGGACATCATCATCGGCCATCACGGCTGGGGCGAGCTGCTGAGCCTGACCGACGTGTTCCCCGGCGTGCCGATCCTGGGCTATTTCGAGTTCTACTACCGGATCGACGGGACGGATGTGAATTTCGACCCGGAATTCCCGATGGCGGTGGACCGTTTCGCGGCGGTGCGGGCGAAGAACGGGGTGAACCATCTGGCGATCGCGCTGGAGCAGCACGGCCAGACCCCGACCCAGTGGCAGTGGAGCACCTATCCCGAATGGGCGCGCCCGCGCATCGCGGTGATCCCGGAGGGGGTCGATCTTGGTATCTGCAAGCCCGAACCCGCCCTGCGGCGGGCGAACCTTTCCGTCGGCAGCCTGAAGGTGACGCCGCGCCAGCGGCTGGTGACCTACGTGGCGCGCAACCTGGAGCCCTATCGCGGCTTTCACACCATGATGCGGGCGCTGCCCCGGCTGCTCCGGGAGCGGCCGGACGTGGTGGTCTCCATGGTGGGCGGGGACGAGGTGAGCTATGGCGCGCCGCCGCCTTCCGGCACTTGGCGCGAGGTGATGATGAAGGAGCTGGGGGAGCAGATCGACCTCGGCCGGGTGCATTTCCTTGGCAAGATCCCCTATCAGGACCATATCAGGCTCCTGCAGCGGTCCGATGCCCATGTATATTTCTCCTACCCGTTCGTCGCCTCCTGGAGTCTGCGCGAGGCGCTGGCCGTCGGTGCGCCGGTGATCGGCTCCGATACCCGGACCGTCACCGAATTCGTCAGCGACGGCGAGACGGGGCTGGTTTCGCCGACGCTGGATGCCGCCGCGCTGAGCGGGCGGATGCTGGAGATGCTGGAGAACCGGAAGCTGGCGGCGCGGCTGGGCGCCAATGCCCGCGCCTATGCGGAGCGGGAGCTTGATCTGAAGACCTACCTTGCCCGGTTCCGCGCCGAGATCGAGCGGATCACCGGCAAGCGGATTGCGCCGAAGGCCGCCGCGCCGCGCCGCCGCAAGCGGGCGGCATGAACGGGCTGACCGTCATCGACCATCCGCTGGTGCGGCACAAGCTGACCCTGCTGCGCCGGATCGAGACGCCGACCGGGGATTTCCGCCGCCTCGTCCGCGAGATCAGCCTGCTGATGGGCTATGAGGTGCTGCGCGACCTGCCGCTGGAGCCGGTGGATATCCAGACCCCGCTGGAGCCGATGACCGCCGCCCAGGTTTCCGGCAAGAAGCTCTGCTTCATTTCCATCCTGCGCGCGGGGAACGGGATTCTGGATGGCATGATCGACCTCGTGCCCTCGGCGCGGATCGGCCATGTCGGCCTGTACCGCGATCCGGCGACGCATCAGCCGGTGGAATATTACTTCAAGGTGCCGGACGATATCGATCTGCGCCTTTCCATCGT
>DASTAF010000245.1:0-9385 GCA_035713005.1 Acetobacteraceae bacterium | reverse complement strand
GTCCACACGCCCTTCGCGGCCCAGCGCACATAGCGGTTGTAGAGCGTTTTCTTCGGCCCGTATTCGGGCGGGGCGTCTATCCAGCGCCCGCCGGATTTCAGAACATGCACAATGCCGCTGATCACCCGCCAGTCGTCCACGCGCGGCTTGCCTCGCGTATCACGCGGCAGATGAGGCTCGATCTTCGAAAACTGAGCATCCGTCCGCCAGAACTGGTCTCGATCCATCACCGCTCCCTTTCGGAAACCGTGAATCATAAAGACCCGTTCGCAACAAGCACTTTATGGGTCTGAGCCCTATATCGGCCACCTGCTCGGCGTCGCGAGCCTGGTGATCGAGCATGGAGGCGACGAGGAGCAGGCCATGGCGGCGGTCCTGCATGACGCGATCGAGGATTGCGGCGCCGCGCAGGAAGCGATCATCGCCCAGCGTTCACGCTGCTGAGCCTCGGCTTCCGCGAGCGCCTTGAGACGTGCCGCCTCGGCGTCCTGATAGGCGAGCAGCACCTTGGCTTCGCCATCGGCACTCTCCTGAACCCGCCGCCGAAGCTCCTCCAGCTCGGCGGCCAAGGCGGCGGTGGCATCGACCGGGGCGGCTGGCGGTACAAACGGGCCTGGCCTGAAGCCTGGAGCACCGCCATAGCTGCGATGGAACCATACCGCCGCCGCACGGGCGATCTTCAGCGCCGCAAGCGCGTCACCGGTATTGCCAGCATTTTCGTGCGCGGCTGCATTACCCACCCGCTTGAGGTGGTAGAACAGATCGGCGATCTCCTGGGGAAGAACGGATTTGAGCTTGAGGGTGCGAAGGAGGTCGTCAAATGTCACGGAGCTCGATGGCAGCAGCCCGTGACGTGCAGCGCGTCTTTCGTGATTAACTCGCAAAGCTGGCGAAGCTTGATGAGGGCGGAGGGGGCATCGTCGAAAAAATAGCGCTCAGCCATCGCGCCGAGTCGGGCGAGCCGTTCATTGTGTGCCGTCAGGAAGTTGAAGTTGCTGAAGGCCTCCATTGGGCAAACCTTATTTAGCTTTTCAGAATATCAATTGCTCAAACCGCTAGCCGCGCCTGGGCCGACTTTCTGTCTTTCTTGGAGTCAGGCGATCCGTTTCCAACCAAGCAACGCATCTTCCTTTTTTGATACTCTATTCAGGACTAAGCCAGTATACATTGGATAAATCAATGCTTGAACAGTGCTTATAGGTGCGAGTGAAGCTTCAAATTCCTGCACTGCCTATGCCGTATGAGCGCCGCACAAGCCTCTGAACATGCGGTTGCCACAGCAAAAAATTCGGGAAATCAATGAAAAAATGGCGTCCCGTAGGGGATTCGAACCCCTGTTACCGCCGTGAGAGGGCGGTGTCCTAGGCCTCTAGACGAACGGGACGTCGCGGCGTCTCATAGCCAGTAATTTCTCATGATTCAAGCGGCGCGGCTTCGGGCGTGTTTTCCTCTTGCGGCCTCGCCGGAGCATCCTCAAAGTGTGGATCATGAAACGCCGCATCCCGATCATGGTTTTCGCCCTGCTGGCTCTGATCGTTGCACGCCCCATCCAGGCCGCGCCGATGCCGCCGGCCCTGGCGCCCATCGCCGCGCGGGCGCTGCCGGCGGTGGTGACGATCGAGAGCATCGATCCCATGAAAAGTGGCCCCCAGGGCGCCATCAGTCATCCTGAGGCCGGGGTGGGGCAGGCGGCGGATTCCCCCACCCAGCGAGCGGACACGAATTCGCTGATCATCCCGCCGCGCGCGGAGCAGGCGCTGGGGGCGGGCTTCATCATCAGCCCCGATGGCTATATCGTCACCAACCACCATGTCATCGCCGGCGCATCGGAAATCCACGTTTCGATGCGCGACGGGCAGGTTTATCCCGCCAAGCTGATCGGCGCCGATGCGCAGGCCGACCTCGCGCTGCTGAAGATCAATACCGGTCATCCGCTGCCTTTCCTGAAATTCGGCGACAGCACCAGGCTCGCCGATGGTGACTGGGTGATGGCGATTGGCAATCCCTTCGGGCTGAGCTTTTCGGTTTCGGCGGGAGTGGTCAGCGCGCTGCACCGGGATATTGGTTCCGGGCCGTTCGACAATTTCATCCAGACTGACGCCGCGATCAACCGGGGGAATTCCGGCGGGCCGTTGCTGAACGAGAATGGCCATGTGATCGGGATCGACACCGCGATCTATTCCCCCTCCGGCGGTTCGGTCGGTATCGGTTTCGCCATTCCCTCCAGCATGATCCAGCCGGTGGTGGCGCAACTTCGCACCCACGGCAAAATGGTGCGGGGATGGGCGGGGGTGCGGATCGAGCATGTGAGCCAGGCGATGGCGGATGCATGGCACCTGAAATCGGCGGACGGGGTGGTGATTGCCGGAACCATCCCGAAAGGGCCGGCGGTGGGGATTCTGCAGCCGGGCGATGTGGTGCTGCGGGTGGGGCCGCACCGAATCACCGATTCGCAGAGCTTCAGAGTGGCGCTGGCGGAAATTCCGGCGGGAAGCGAGGTTCCGGTCGAATACTGGCGGGCGGGGTCGGTGCATCAGGCTTCGCTGGATGTGGCGCGCATCCCTGAGCAGCCGGGCCGCAAGCCCGCCACCGTAAAGCCCCGGCCGCTCGCGGTCGGCGCGCTCGGCCTTTCGGTCCTCGCCCATCCGAAGGCGGAAAGCGTGGCGGTCGTGACCGTCGAGGCGGGAGGTCCCGCGGCGCGGGCGGGAATCGAGCCGGGGGCGCTGATCGAGGCGGTGGGGCCGGATTTCGTGGACACGCCGGAAGCCTTGCAGGCGGAGATCGGGAAGCTGACCGCCGCCAGGCAAAGCGCCGCCACCTTGCTGGTCGCCGGAAAGCGGGGCGCCTCATGGGTGCCGGTGCAATTGTCCGTTCAGCAGCATCCCCCGCGCCATCAGCCCGATCCAGGACAATAGGGCAAGGCAGGCGGCTGCGGTGGCAAGCCTCGTGCCGGGTGGGCGGTAGAAGAATTCGACATCGCTCCTGCCGACGGGCAGCGGGACCGACTGGAAAATCCTTCCCGCCCGGCCGATGCGCACCGCCCTGCCGTTGATCAGCACATGCCAGCCGGGAAATCGGGCTTCCAGCCGGGTCAGCGCCGCCGGATGCAGGCAGTCGGCGATAACCCGGTTCCAGCCACGGGGAGCAAGGCTGCAGCCGGGCGTGGCGGTGAAGAAGCGCCGGTAATGCGGCAGGCGGTAGATGTTCATCGCCTCATCCGTGAAAACCCGTCTCACGTCCGGCGCCAGTCTCGGCCCGGCAAATTCAAGTGGCAGGCCGAAACCGGCCGAAACGGCCAAGGAGGAGGGGGCAGAAGGGTCGAGCCTGCCCAGCCATAGCGCCACCGCCGAGCCGGCTTGGTGGCTCAGGCGGTACCGGATGGAAGTTCCCCTTGGCAGGACCAGGGGGTGATCGAGCCGGACCGGCAGGTATTCGTCATCCGCGGCATGACCGAGATCGGCATGGCCTTCGGCGCAATCAGTTCCAGCACATATGCTCAAGTTGAGTATACCTCGCGCCGCTCCGGCATAGGTGCCGACTAGAATCCCCACCAGCCTGATCTCGGGCAGCCGGATGATCCCAGGGGGGATCGTGCCGCTGACCGATTGCCCCGGCCCCAGCGCCAGCGCGCGCGGGCTTCGGCCCACCGGCAGCCGGACCTTGCGCCGGAACGGATCATCCCCCGGCTTCGTCAGCACGTATTTCACCCCGGTCCGGCCATAAGCAGGCAGATGAAGCCGCAGTTCCTCCGCCTGATCCGGCAGGCCAGGGCGAAGCCGGGGCTGCGCCCCTGTGAACATGACGACATCGCCATGGGGATCGAGTTGCGCCCTGATGTAATCCCGCCAGGAGCGGGTGACCGGCAGGGCGTTGTCATTGATCGAGGCGACTTTGTATCCCGCCGGATAATCCGGGCCGAAAGGTTGCAGCGTGTAGTTCCGCGCCAGCCCCTGATGCCGGCCGAGGAAGGACACTCCCGCGAGATCGAGATGGCCGCCGCGTGGCGCGGAAAGCTGCGGCAGGAAGGCAATTAGGAAGGCGTCGGCGCAGACGATCCCTGGGAGGACGAACCTTCCCAGGCGTCCGGACGGGCGGGCGAGCAGTGCCAGCATCAGAAGCGCGGCGATGATCTCGGCGGCATCGGCGATCAGGCTGAACGGCAGCAGGCCGGGCCGGTCTCGATACCAGGCGAGCATTTCCGGCGCCGCGGCCAGAAGCGAGGCGAGAACCAGGAGGGTCGTGATGATCAGGATGTTCCGGACGATCCGGCCCGGCAGCGCGACTTTCAGCCAGCCATCGATCCCCAGCCCGGCCAGGATGAACAGCGCCGCCTCCATCGCCACGCCGATGAACCGCACCGCGTCGGTGCGTCCGACCTCCGGAATCAGATTGGCGATCCAGATGGCGGGTGGGAAGCCCCAGATGCGTGCCTGCCAGAACAGGACGAAGCCCGCGAGCAGGAGGATCAGGCCCCTGCGGTCTCCAGGCCGCGCAAGCGCGGC
This sequence comes from Acetobacteraceae bacterium, assembly GCA_035713005.1. Classification (GTDB taxonomy): domain Bacteria; phylum Pseudomonadota; class Alphaproteobacteria; order Acetobacterales; family Acetobacteraceae; genus Acidiphilium. The sequence goes on along the minus strand of DASTAF010000245.1, from coordinate 4,883 downwards.
GAGGGCGAGGACAACCGGGGGCAGGCCGAACCAGAATCCCAGTTCGGCCCAATCTATATAGACGGACGACGAGGTGCCCTGCGGCCCATAGGTGAGGGGCAGAAGCTGGACCGGCGCGATGCTCGCCCCCAGCCGCATGATCGAGAACAGGAACTGGTGCGCGCCGAGGATCGAAAGCTGCACGTATTGCAAAAAGGGCACGATCAGCGGCAGGCTCAGCATAACGCCGATGATGCCGCCGGCCGCCACCTTGCCGGCGAAGGCCCATCGGACATCAGCGAGGGCGGCGAAGCGCCAGATGGTCCAGCATGCCACCAGCAGCCCATCGAGGAAGGCGATCTCGGGATACCCTGCGTAGAGGGAATAGGCGAGGGCGAGCGGGATCAGGCCCCAGCCGAGCGGCCGCCCCATCCTGGCGGCGCGGCCCGCGCGCTCCACGCCCAGTAGCAGCAGCGGCAGGAAAGGAATAGGCCCCATCGCGTGCGGCACCAGAAAGAAGGTGCCGTTCAGGGCGTAGAGTACCCCCGGCACGAGGGCGGCGATCCTGCGGCAGCCCAACTCGATGAGCAGCGCGTACATGGCGAGCCCGCTCATGATCTGGAGGATGATCTTGAGCCAGAGCCAGCCCTGCCAGAATTTCAGCAGCAGCACGAACGGCAGGAAAAAGGAGAGGGTCTGCATCTCCGCCGCCAGCGGCATCCCCGGCCCTGTATAGGGGTTCCACCAGGGGATGATGCCGCGCAGCCAGTCCTCCGCGCTCAGCCGCCCCAGGGGCTGGGTGATCAGCGCGATGGTGGGATCGAGCCAACCCGGAGCGCCGGGAAGCAGCGCGCCCCTCACATGCACGCCCAGGAAGCTGAAGAACAAAGCCGGGTTGTTGTCGAACATCCCGGTGATCAGCAGGATGCTGGCAAGCAGCGGCAGCAGGACGAGCAGCAGCACCGGCGCGGCATGGGCGCGCCAGCCGTGATCTTCTTCATCCGAGCGTTGCGTCATTCTGGTCCCTGCCATCCCTGATCGCGACGGGTTTTGCCCGCACGGCAGGGCAACGGCAATAATGGCTTCGCGTTGCTCGCCCGCTTCGCTACAGTTGCGCGCATGGATCAGCGTATGGCCGATTTCACCGCTTCCCGGACCTTTCCGCCCGCGAGGCCGGTGGAGGCTTCCGGTGCCACCCCCGCCATGGCCCGGTGGTTCGAGGTCAAGGCGGAGCATCCGGACGCGCTGCTCTTCTTCCGGATGGGCGATTTCTACGAGCTTTTCTTCGAGGATGCCCAGGCCGCGGCCACCGCGCTCGACATCGCCCTCACCAGCCGGGGCAGCCATCAGGGCGAGCCGATTCCCATGTGCGGCGTGCCGGCGAGTCAGCGGGATGTCTATCTCGCGAGGCTGGTGAAGCGCGGATTCCGGGTGGCGGTGGCGGAGCAGATGGAGGCGCCTTCCGAGGCGAAGGCACGCGGCGGCAAGGCACCGATCCGCCGGGAGGTGACGCGGATCATCACCCCCGGCACCGTCACCGAGGAGGCTCTGCTCGAAGCGGGGCAGGCGAACTACCTGCTGGCCCTGGCGCGGATCGGCGGCACGCTGGGTGCGGCCTGGCTGGATGTCTCTACCGGCAGCTTCGATACCGCGCCGCTCCACGCCGAGGCGCTGCCCGCCCTGCTCGGCAGGCTGAACCCGGCGGAGATTCTGGCCCCCGAGGATCTGCCCCTCGGCGCCTATGCGCCGCGCCGCGCCCCCGCCGATCCGGGACCGGCTCCCGCCGCCGCCCGACGGATGCTGGGCGAGGCTTTCGGTGCCGCCTCGCTCGATGCTTTCGGCGCCTTCTCCGATACCGAGGCCGTGGCGGCCGCCTCCGCCCTTCGCTATGTCGAGCGCAGCCAGGCGGGCAGTCTGCCCCGGCTTTCTCATCCGGTGCGGCAGGCGGAAGCCGGGTTGCTCTCGCTGGATGCCGCGACCCGTGCCAGCCTTGATCTTCTCCGCGGACGCGATGGCGGTGAGCAGGGCAGCCTGCTTGGCGCGGTGAAGCGCACCGTCACCGCCGCCGGGACGAGGCTGCTCGCCGAATGGATCGCCAATCCGCTCGATGCGCTGGAACCGCTGACGCGGCGGCAGGTGCGGTGGCGGGCGCTGCATGCGAGGCCGAAGCTGGCGCGCGATCTGCGCGCGGCACTGCGCGGGGCGCCTGATCTGGCCCGCGGCCTGGCACGCCTTTCGCTGGCGGGGCGGAACGGGGCAGGTCAGACTTCCCGCCTCTCGCCGCGTGATCTCGGGCTGGTGCGCGACGCGCTGGAGGTTGCCGCTGCCGCATGTGCGCTGCTTTCCCCGGCGCCGCCCTCCTTCGAGGATATGGCGGCCCGGCTCGACCCCGCCCCCGATCTGGCCGCGCTGCTGAAGGCGGCGCTCGCCGAGACGCCGCCGCTGCGGACAGGCGAGGCCGTATCGATCCGCTCCGGCTTCGATGGCGAGCTGGATGGCGAGCGGAGGCTGCGTGACGAGGCGCGGCAGGTCATCGCCTCGCTGCAGCGCGACCTCGCGGGGCGTTACGGCGTCGCCAGCCTGAAGGTGCGGCATCACAACCAGCTCGGTTACGTGCTGGAGGCGCCTTCATCCGCCGTCGAATCCCTGCGCCGCTTTCCCGAGCTGATCCTGCGCCAGGGGCTCGCCGCCCAGGCGCGTTACACCCATCCCGAGCTGGCTGAGCTGGATCGCCGGATCGCCGAGGCGCATGAGCGGGCGGCGGCGCGCGAATCGCTGATCCTCGATCATCTGCTGCGCAAACTGCTCGAACGGGAGGAGGCTCTGGCCGGATGCGCGTCTGCCCTCGCTACGCTCGACGTGCTGCAATCTGCGGCCTCGCTGGCGGAATCCGGGCGCTGGTGCGCTCCGGTGCTGACCGAGGATCAGGATTTCGCCGTCGTGGCCGGACGGCATCCGGTGGTGGAGGCGGCCCTGCCGCCGGGGCGGAAATTCATCCCCAACGACACCGATCTCGGCCCGGCGCGGCGGCTGATGCTGCTCACCGGTCCCAACATGGCGGGCAAGTCCACCTTCCTGCGGCAGAACGCGCTGATTACCGTGCTCGCCCAGGCAGGGTTGCCGGTGCCGGCGGAATCCGCGCGCATCGGCTTGGTGGACCGGCTGTTCTCCCGCGTCGGCGCCGCCGACGACCTGGCTGCCGGACGCTCGACCTTCATGGTCGAGATGACCGAGACGGCTTCCATCCTGCATCAGGCCGGCCCTCGCAGCTTCGTGATCGTGGACGAGATCGGCCGCGGCACCGGCACGAGGGACGGGCTGGCGATCGCGCAGGCGGTTCTGGAGGCGATGCACGGCACTCTCCGTTGCCGTGCCATTTTTGCAACCCATTTCCATGATCTCGTTTCGCTGACGGAGGCGCTGCCGCGCCTCCGCCCATGCACGATGCGGGTGAAGGAGTGGCGCGGCGAAGTGGTTTTCCTGCACGAGGTGATGGAAGGGGCGGCGGAACGCAGCTGGGGCGTGCACGTGGCGAAGCTGGCGGGCGTTCCGGCCCCGGTGGTGCGCCGGGCGGAATTCCTGCTCCGGCTCGCCGAGCGCGATTGCGGCGGGGCGGCCGATCTGCCGCTCTTCGAGTCGCTGGAGGTTAAATCGCCGCAAGATGATGTGGAACCAGATGTGAAGGAACCGGAGGATTGTGTTAGTCTGCATGACTTGCTGGCCGCAGTCGCCGCGCTGGACCCTGAGCGGATGACGCCGCTGGAGGCGCTGCAGGCGGTGTTCGATCTGAGGGCGAAACTTCCCACAGCTCCGCCGAATCGGGAAACCTCCGAAGAAGTTCCTGGCCTTGAGGACAAGTCTCGGGTTAAAGAATGAATGAAATGCTGGATACTTCCGAATCCATTGGGATGACACCGCCGAGGCCGTTCGAGATCGCGGCGAGCCTGGCCGCGCATCTGCCTGGCGGCGCTCCGCCCACCCGCGAGGAGGCGCTGGCGATCTTCCGCCGCCAGCTCGCGCGCATGCAGGCGCATGTCGAGCAGCGGTTCGAGGGCGGCCTGTCGGGCCTCGGCGCGGCGCGGCTGCTCTCCGGCCTCATGGACGACCTGCTGCACGCATTGTTCGCCTATGCGCTGGAGATGGTGCCGGGCACGCGGCAGGACCGCCTCGCCGTGGCGGCGACCGGCGGCTATGGCCGGGCGACGCTGGCGCCGTTCAGTGATATCGACCTGCTGTTCCTGACCGATCTCGAACCTTCGGCGGAAGCCCAGCTTCTGGTCGAGTTTCTGCTTTATTTCCTGTGGGATCTGGGGCTGAAGGTGGGACATGCCATGCGCTCGCGGGCGGACTGCCTGCGCGAAGCGAAGGGAGATGTCACCATCCGCACCTCGCTGCTCGATGCCCGCTGCATCGCCGGGGACCGCGCCCTGTTCGCCCGCTTCCAGACCGAGTTCCGCGCCGATTGCGCGGCGGAAGGCGCCGCGGGTTATATCACCGCGAAGCAGGCCGAACGCACCGCGCGCCATGCCCGTTTCGGCGATACGCCCTTCATGGTCGAGCCCAATATCAAGGAAGGCAAGGGCGGCCTGCGCGATCTGCAGACGCTCTACTGGCTGTCGCGCTATGTTTTCGGCACCTTCGCCATGTCCGAGCTGGTGGGGGTTTCAGCGCCGGGCGGCGGCATTCTCACCGAAAGCGAGGCGCGGGCCTGCAAGCGCGCATGGGATTATCTGTGGACGGTGCGTTTTCACCTGCATTACGTTGCGGGCCGCGCCGAGGAGCGCCTTACCTTCGACCTGCAGCCGGTGGTCGGCGCGCGCATGGGTTACACGCGCCATGGCCGGCAGGATGGGGTCGAGCGGTTCATGCGCCATTATTTCCTGGTGGTGCGCGAGGTGGCGCGG
>DASTAF010000244.1:0-3846 GCA_035713005.1 Acetobacteraceae bacterium | reverse complement strand
CCAGCGAACCGGCCGCCTTCGTGCCGGGCTCGGCCGCCGAGGCGCGCATCCTGGGCGCCATGCCGGCGGACTGGATCACGCTGCTGAAGCCGCGGGTGATGTCGCTCGTGGTGTTCACCGGCGCGGTGGGGATGGCGGTGGCGCCGGAGCGCATCAACCCGGTGCTGGGGCTGGCGGCGATATTGTGCATCGCCCTCGGCGCCGGGGCGGCGGGCGCCATCAACATGTGGTATGACCGCGACATCGACGCGGTGATGCGGCGGACCTCCGGCCGCCCCATTCCTGCCGGGCGCATCGCGCCGGAGGGCGCGCTCGCTTTCGGCATCGCGCTTTCGGTCCTTTCGGTGGTGGTCATGGCGATGGCGACCAACATGCTCGCGGCGGGCATATTGGCGCTCTCCATCGCCTTCTATGTTTTCATCTATACCATGTGGCTGAAGCGGCGGACGCCGCAGAACATCGTCATCGGCGGGGCCGCGGGCGCGTTCCCGCCGGTGATCGGCTGGGCGGCGGCCACCGGCTCGCTCGCCCCGCTGCCGCTGCTGCTCTTCGCGATCGTCTTCCTCTGGACGCCGCCGCATTTCTGGGCGCTCTCGCTCTTCGCCTCCGGCGATTACCAGCGCGCCGGGGTGCCGATGCTTCCGGTGGTGGCGGGGGCGCGCAAGACCAGGATACAGATCCTGCGCTACACGCTGTGGCTCGTGCCGGTGACGCTGCTGCCCTATCTGCTCGGCTATGCAAAGCTGTTCTACGGCGCCTCCGCGATCGTGCTCGGCGGGGTGTTCATCTGGTACGCCTTCCGCGTCATCGGCGACGCGCAGGACGAGGCGGGGCGCAGCCTCAGCAAGGACGCTCCCGCCAAGGCGGCCTTCCGATATTCGATCCTGTACCTGTTCCTGCTGTTCGGCGCGCTGCTGGTCGACCGGGTTATCGGGTCATGAACGCCGGTCCTCCGGACAAGATCTGGACGCCGGAGCTGAAGGCGGAGTTCAGGCGCCGCCGGCGCGGGCGCAACATCGCGCTGCTGCTGGCGATGATCGGCCTGTGCCTGCTGATCTACGCGATCGCCATCGTCAAGCTCGCGAAATCGGGTCATATGTGGTGAATACGGATTTGAGACAGGGGAGACCATGACAGCATGAGCGGCGAACTTCACACGGCGGAGGGCCAGATCAAGGGCCATATTCCGCACCCCTATCACCTGGTCGAAGCCAGCCTGTGGCCGGTGACCGGGGCGATCTCCGCCATCCTGATCGCCACCGGGATCATCTTCGTCGCGCATTTCAACGACTACATCTTCCTCACCATCGGCGCGCTGGGCGCCTTCAGCACCATGTTCGTCTGGTGGCGGGATGTCATCAAGGAGAGCCGCACGCCGGGCCTGCACAAGCTCGTCACCCAGATCGGGCTGCGCTACGGCATGGCGCTGTTCATCAGTTCCGAGGTGATGTTCTTCGTCTCCTTCTTCTGGGCGTATTTCAACTTCTTCTTCTTCCCCTCCCACATGGGCTATCAGCATGTGGCGATCTGGCCGCCGCAGCACATCACCAGCATCGACCCCTTCGCGGTGCCGCTGTTCAACACCATGGTGCTGCTGCTCTCCGGCACCACCATCACCTGGGCGCATCACGCGCTGATCGAGGAGGACCGCCGCGGGCTGATCATGGGGCTGGGGGCCACGGTGCTGCTCGGCCTCACCTTCCTGTGCGGGCAGGCCTGGGAGTACACCCACTCGCCGTTCAACTTCTACCATGGCGGCATCTATCCTTCGGTGTTCTTCATCGCCACCGGGTTTCACGGCTTCCACGTGATCGTCGGCACCTGCTTCCTGACGGTGAATTTCTTCCGCGCCGTCAAGGGGCAGTTCACGCCGCGCCGCCATTTCGGCTTCGAGGCGGCCGCCTGGTACTGGCATTTCGTCGACGTGGTGTGGCTGTTCCTGTTCGTCTGCATCTATTATCTGGGCCGCAGCGCCGTCACCGCGGCCTGAATGCCCGAGCAATCGGCGCCGCCACGCAGGAAGTGGCGGCGTCTGATCGGGCCGGGCATCGCCAGCTTCATCGGATTCTGGCTGCTGATCGCCCTCGGCGTCTGGCAGCTTCACCGCTATCACTACAAGCAGGGCATACTGGATGCGATCGCGCGGGCGCAGCTCGCCCCGCCGGTGCCGCTGCCCGCCCATCCGAGCCATTACGAGAAGGTGGCCGTCGCCGGCCGGTGGATGGCGGGCATCGCCGCCTTCTATGGCGACCAGATCCGCAACAGCCCGCATGGCCAGGTGCAGGGAGGGCAATTGATCATGCCGCTGAAGCGCCCGGATGGCCGCGTCATGCTGGTCGATCTCGGCTGGGTGGAGGGAAGATCGCCGAAACCCTTTCCGGTGCCGGATGGGCTGGTGCAGGTTTCGGGCTTCCTTGAGCCGCCGAACCGGCCGGGTCTGTTCAGCGCCCGCGACAATCCGGCGCGGCGGGTTTTCTACACGCTGGACCCGCGCGCCATCGGGCGGGCGCTCGGGCTTTCCGGGGTGGAGGATTTCACCCTGATGATGCTGGGGCCGAGGCCGGTCGCGGGCGGGCCGATTCCGGCCGCCGCCCTGCCGCATCCGCCCAATAATTCGCTGCAATACGCGCTCACCTGGTTCGGCCTGGCCATGGTGCTGATTTTCGAGTTCGTGTTCTTTGCCCGCAAGCGGCTGATCGAGGAGTGACGATGAAGATCATGACGCCCTATGAGCGGCTGACCGCCCGCTTCGCCAGGATTGATATGGTCCAAGAAGCGATCGGCATCCTGGGATGGGACGAGGCGGTGATGATGCCTCCGGCGGGCGCCGCCGCGCGGGCGGACCAGATGGCGACGCTGGCGGGAATCGCCCATGAGATGCTGACCGACCCCCGGATGGGGGAGGATATCGAGTCTGCCGGCGCCTCGCCGCCCGGGGATGCGGCGGCTGCCCGCAACCTCGCCTTGATGCGCCACGCCCATCGCCGGGCGACGGCGCTGCCGGCCGATCTGGTGGAGGCCATCGCCCGCGCTTCCTCCTCCTGCGAGAAGATCTGGCGCGAAGCGCGGCGGCGTTCGGATTTCGCCATGGTCGCGGGAGCGCTGGGCGAACTCGTGGTCCTGATGCGCGAGGCGGCGGCCTGCCTGGGCGAGGCGCTGGGGCTTACGCCCTATGACGCGCTGATGGACGAGCATCAGCCGGGGATCGGCGCCGCCGAAGTGACGGCGATCTTCGCCCGCTATGAGGCCTTTCTTGGCCGCGCTTTGCCTCTCGCGGAGGAGGCGCAGGCGCGGCGGAAGGCGCGGATGCCGGGCGCGGCTCCGTTTCCGGAGCCGGTCCAGGAGGCGCTGTGCCGCCGGCTTTCGGCGGGCCTGGGGCTGGATTACGCCGGGGCGAGGCTGGACCGCTCGGCCCATCCGTTCTGCGGCGGCGCGCCGAGCGATATCCGGATCACCACCCGCTACGACGCGGGCGATTTCGCCGTGGCGCTGATGGGGGTGCTGCACGAGACCGGGCACGCGCTGTACGAGGCGGGACTGCCCCACGCCCATGCCCGCCAGCCGGTGGGCCGGGCCGCCGGCATGGCGGCGCATGAAAGCCAGTCCCTGATCATCGAGATGCAGGCCGCCCGCTCTGATGCCTATCTGGCTTGGCTGGGGCCGGTGCTGGCCGAGGCGTTCGGCCAGCCGGCGGAGGAATTCGCGCTGCCGCGCATGCAGGCCCGGCTGCGCCGGGTGGAGCGGGGCTTCATCCGGGTGGAGGCGGACGAGATCACCTATCCCGCCCATGTCATCCTGCGCTTCCGGCTGGAACAGGCGCTGATCGCGGGCGAGCTTGCGGTTCGC
>DASTAF010000243.1:0-2262 GCA_035713005.1 Acetobacteraceae bacterium | reverse complement strand
ATGGCGGCACGAGGCAAGGCAGGCAGAAAAGGCGGAGGCGCGCTGAGCAATCAGCGTCCGGCTCCGATCATCCGCAAGGAGGAGATCGTCGAGGCGCCGCATCACGGCGGCGCCTGGAAGGTCGCCTACGCCGATTTCGTGACCGCGATGATGGCCTTCTTCCTGCTGATGTGGCTGATCAACGCCACCACCGAGGCGCAGCGGCGCGGCCTCGCCGATTACTTCAGCCAGGCCAACGTGCTCAATCGCGGCGCCTCCGGGGAGGGCAAGCCCTTCGGCGGCCACACGCCCTTCGACCATGGGTCGCTGGCATCGGACCGGGGCGCGGTGCGGGTGACGGTGGGGAACATGCCGGTCTCCCCGCATATTCCGCACATGCCCCAGGGCCGGCAGATCCGCCCGATCCATCCCAAGGACAGCAATACCGCCCCCGGCCTTGCCGCCCAGATCAATCCCGGGGGGCAGGGATCATCCGCCCATCCCGGCCATGGCAAATTCTCTGCGGCGGCGAACGCCATGCGCCAGGCGATCAAGTCCGATCCGTCGCTGAAATCCCTCAAGAATCAGGTCAGCATCGAGCGGACGCCGCAGGGGCTGAAGATCCAGATCATGGACACCCACAAGCGGCCGATGTTCGCCCTGGGCTCCGCCCTGCCCAACACCATGACGCGCGAGCTGATCGCCAGGATCACGCCGATCCTGACCAGGCTGGGCCATCCGGTCTCGATCGCCGGCTATACCGATGCCCGCCCCTATCTGACCGCCGGGCACAGCAACTGGGATCTTTCGGTGGAACGCGCCAACGCCACGCGGCAGCTGATGTCGCAGGCCGGCCTGCCGAGTCCCCAGATCAGCGAGGTCAGCGGCTATGGCGACCGCGATCTGCTGCTGCCGAAAACGCCTTTCGCCTCCGCCAACCGCCGGATCGCGATCCTGGTTCTGGCCCGTCCCGCCGTGAAAGAGGATGGGTCTCCTGCCAAAACAGCACCGACCGAAGCTCCGATACCATGAATGTCCCGTAAATGTCTGATCCCAAGGCTTGCCGATGCTGACGCTCGGCGGTGTTGCCTTCCTGCTCGTCTGCGTGTTCGGCACCTTCATCATGACGGGCGGCGCGCTCGGTCCGCTGATGAAATCGCTGCCCTTCGAATTCATCACCATCGGCGGCGCGGCGATCGGCGTCTTCGTCGCCGGCAATTCCATGCACAACGTCAAGCACACGCTTGGCGGCTTCATGAAGGTGATCAAGGGCAGCCGGTTCGGCAAGCAGGAATATACCGACCTGCTCTGCCTGCTCTATTTCCTGGTCAGGCTCGCCTCCACCAAGGGGACGATGGCGCTTGAGACGCATATCGAGCGTCCGGACGAGAGCGTGGCATTCGGGCATTTCCCCCAGATTCTCTCCAACCAGCACGTCACCGCGATCATCTGCGACTATCTGCGGATCATCGGCATGAACGCCGACGACCCGCACCAGATCGAGGATGTCATGGCGCGGGAACTGCGGAAGACCCTCGTCGAGGAACTGCACGGCGCCCATGCCCTGCAGGTCATGTCCGATGGCCTGCCGGCGCTGGGAATCGTCGCCGCCGTGCTCGGCATCATCAAGACCATGTCGCATATCAGCCAGCCGCCCGCCGTGCTCGGAGAGATGATCGGCGAGGCCCTGACCGGAACCTTCCTCGGCGTTCTGCTCGCCTACGGGGTGATCGGCCCCATCTCGGTCCGTCTGCGCAGCGTGGTCGAGGAGGATGCCAAGTATCTCGAAGTCATCCGCGCCGTCCTGGTCGCCCATCTGCACGGGAACGCGCCGCAGGTCAGCGTCGAGACCGGGCGGAAGATGGTGCCCAGCCTCTATATGCCGAGCTTCCAGGAACTAGAGGAAGCGGTGCAGGGGCTGCAGATCGCCGGCTGAGCCTGCTGAATCTCGCCGGGCGGCGCCTCAGAACGCGGCCTCGGCGAAAATCTTCGTCACGTTGCCCCGCCAGGCGCCGTGATAGCGGGCAAGCCAATGCTCGGCCTGCGTCGGCCCTCCCTCGGCGATGGCCCGGAGCGGCTCCAGATAGATGCGCTCGTCGGCGCCCGCCCCGTTCGTCCTGGCGCGGGATTTCAGCCCCTGAACCGCGATCTGCACGGCCTGCCGCGCGAGATCGCGGAGCGTGCCCTTGCCATGGCGGGTTTGCAGCCCCAGCCGGGGCACCTCGGCGCGCTGGGTCAGCAAATCGTCATAGGAGATGTCGCGGATCAGCGCATGAGCGGCTT
>DASTAF010000242.1:0-3752 GCA_035713005.1 Acetobacteraceae bacterium | reverse complement strand
GCAAACGCATACGGGGTCGCATGCGCCACCATCGGCGCCGCGCCCATGGCCAGAACCGTCGCCCCCGCAAGCAGGTATTTCTTGTAGCTTGTTTTCGCAAAATTGCGCATCTTCGTATCCCCAGATGAATTTTTGGCCGCTAACGAATTATTAGCTATTCCCTGTTAAGCAACACTTGTGCCAAAACTTAAACGCTTGAAATCGCAGAAAAAACATCCTGGCGGTTAAGGTCCTGTAAAGAATGCCGACAACGGGCTGCGCAACAAGTTTCCGGGGCCATTCCTGGAAATGACACGATTGTCATGAACATGCCGCCCATCCTTGCCGCCCTCCCATCCCATCGCCAGATCAGCCCTCGCAACCGGACCGGAGCCTTCACATCATGGCGAACAGCACCATCCGCACCATTGCCCTGCCGGGCGGCGAAAGGGTTCCCGTGCTCGGCCAGGGCACCTGGAACATGGGGGAGGTGGCGGTGCGCCGGAAGGAGGAGACGGCCTCGCTCCGCCTCGGTGTCGAGCTCGGCCTCACTCTGATCGACACGGCGGAGATGTACGGCGATGGCGCGACCGAGACATTCCTGGGCGAGGCGCTGGCCGGCCTGCGCGAGCGGGTTTTCCTGGTCAGCAAGGCCTATCCGCAGAATGCCGGGCGGCAAAGCCTGCCGAAAGCCTGCGAGCGCAGCCTCTCCCGCCTGAAGACCGACCGGCTCGATCTCTATCTGCTGCACTGGCCCGGCTCCATCCCCCTGGCCGAGACGGTGGAGGCGATGGAGGCGCTGAAGCGCGCCGGCAAAATCCGCCATTGGGGCGTCAGCAATTTCGACACCGGGGACATGGAGGAGCTGATGGCGGCGGGCGGCGAGGGCTGCGCCGTGAACCAAATTCTCTACAACCCGACCCGGCGCGGCCCGGAATACGACCTGCTGCCCTGGATGACGGAGCACGGCATCCCGCTGATGGCCTATAGCCCGGTCGAGCAGGGGCGGCTGCCGGGCAAGGGCGCGCTGCGGGAGGTGGCGGAACGCCGCGGCGTCTCGCCCGCGCAGGTGGCGCTTGCCTGGATTCTCCGCCGCCCGGATGCCATCGCCATCCCCAAGGCATCCTCCGCCGCCCATGTGCGGGAAAATCGCGCGGCGGCGGATATCACCCTCGCGCCCGAGGACCTCGCGGCGCTGGACGGCCAGTTTCCGCCGCCCGGCCGCAAGACCCCGCTGCAGATGCTGTAGGGTTCAGCGCCGCCGCATCCTGCGGCTCGCCCGCTTCACCCCGCCCGATGCCGCCCAGACGGCGAGCGCCCCCGTCACCACGCTGGCGCCGAGGCCGAGGAAGGGCCGCTTGCGGGCGAAATCCCCGGCCAGCCAGGTGGCCACCTGCGCCGCCGCCGCCGCATCGGCGGCGAAATCCCTGGCGAGATCGGCCTTGCTGGTCATTTCCGCCTCCCCGGCGGAAACCGGATCGTCGCCCCGGCCATCGCCGATCTTGAGGTCCATGGTCTTGAGCTGCTCGGGAGACATCTCGGTCCTGCGGATGCGCACCGGGATGGATTTCGCCGCCGGCACCTTCGAGCTTTCCGCATGGTGCCAGAGCGGGATCAGCACGTTGCACTCGGGATAATAGGCGGCGCAGGAACCCTCCGGCACCTGATAGGCGACGATGCTCAGCCCGTCGATCTGCCGGTGCCGGTCCTCGGCGGCGGTGATCAGGCTCACCCGGTCGCCCTCGCGGAAGCCGAGCCTGTCGATATCCTTGACATTCATCAGCACGATCATGCGGGTTTTCTTGATGCCGCGCAGATGATCGTCGTCATTGTAGATGGTCGTGTTGAACTGCCCGTCGCTGCGGATGGTGAACAGGCGCAAAATTTCCGGATTCCCCTCCGACCGGCCCAGATCCTCGGAAAATCCCTTGGGCACGGTGAAATTGGCCCGGCCGGTATTGGTCTCCCATTGCCGCTCGCGCGCTGGCAGCGGCCGGTGGAACCCGCCCGGCTCCCACATGCGCTTGTTGAAGTCCCAGAAAATCTTGGGATAGGTGCCGGCGATGGCGTCCCGGATCAGGGAATAATCCCCCACCCATTTGTCCCAGGGCACGTTGTCGTTGGGCGGCAGCGTCGCCTTGGCGATGCCGGCGATGATGGCGATCTCGGATTTCAGATGCGGGCTGGCCGGCGCCCGCATCCCGCGCGAGGCGTGGATGCAGGCGGTGCTGTCCTCCATCGTCACGGTCTGCGGCCCGCTGGCCTGGGTGTCGATCTCGATGCGCCCGAGCGTCGGCAGCACGTAGGAAACCTCGCCATGAATCACGCTGCTGCGGTTGAACTTGGTGAGAACCTGCACCGTCAGCCGGATTTTCCGCCAGGCCTCCTCCATCGGCTCCCGGTCCGGGATGGCGCGGATGAAATTGCCGCCGAGCTCGATGAAGGCGTTGATCTTGCCGCCGAGAATGGCCTCGCAGGCATCCACCGTCGAAAGCCCGTACTGGCGGGGCGGGCTGAAATAGAACTGCTCCTGCAGCCGGTCCAGCATGTCGGGCTTCGGCTTGTCGGTGATGCCGACGGTGCGCTGCCCCTGCACGTTGGAATGGCCGCGCACCGGGCATATCCCGGCGCCGGGCTTGCCGATATTGCCGCGCAGCAGCAGCAGGTTCACCAGCATCTGCACGTTCTCCACCCCGGTGCGATGCTGGGTCAGCCCCATGCCGTAGATGCCGATCACCGCGTGGGACCGGGCATACACCTGCGCCGTCGCCTCCAGCGCGGCGCGGGTGAGGCCGGAATGACGCTCCAGATCCTCCCAGCGATAGGCGCGCACCGCCTCGATGAAGGCCTCGAAGCCGTGCGTGTGCCGCTCGATGAAGTCGATGTCGAGAATCCGCGGCCTGCCCGCCGCCTTCGCCGCGTCATCCGCCTCGATCAGCGCCTTGCAGATGCCGGAAATGGCGGCGATGTCGCCGCCCGGCATCACCTGGTGATATTGCGAGCTGATCGGGGTGGAGGAGCCGGTCAGCATCTGCGCCGGCGATTGCGGATTGGCGAATTTCACCAGCCCCGGCTCGCGCAGCGGGTTGAAGGTGATGATGGGAACGCCCCGGCGGCTGGCATCCTGCAGGTCGTGCAGCATGCGCGGCGAATTGGTGCTGACATTCTGGCCGAAGAAGATGATGCAGTCGGTCTTGTTGAAGTCCTCCAGCGTCACCGTGCCCACCGGGATGCCGATGCTCTCCGGCAGCGCGACCGAGGTGCTTTCATGGCACATGTTGGAGCTGTCGGGCAGGTTGTTGGTGCCCAGCATGCGCGCGAAGAGCTGGTACATGTAGGCGGCTTCGAGCGAGGCCCGGCCGGAGGCGTAGCAGACGACCGAGGAAGGGTCCATCGCCTTCAGCTCCTTGCCGATCTCGGCGAAGGCATCCTCCCAGGAGACGGGAAGGTAGCGGTCGGTCTCCGGGTCCCAGCGCATCGGCTCGGTCAGGCGCCCCAGCTCCTCCAGATCGTGGTCGGACCAGCTCTCCAGGCTCTTCACCGTGTGCCCGGCGAAGAAGGAGGGCTCCGCCCGGTGCATGGTCAGCTCCCAGAGCGTGGCCTTGGCGCCGTTCTCGCAATATTCGAACATGTGCGGCTTGGCGGGCTTGGCCCAGGCGCAGCTGACGCACATGAAGCCGTCGGGCTTGTTCTGCTTCATCAGAACCAGGTTGCCGCTGAGCGCGTTGTGCTCCTGGGAGAAGGTCTTCACCAGCTCCTTGACCGAGCCCCAG
>DASTAF010000241.1:0-3416 GCA_035713005.1 Acetobacteraceae bacterium | reverse complement strand
ACCCTTCGGCGTCAACCTGATCACCATGCATCCGGATCTGGACGAGCTGATCAGGATATGCCTGGCGCATCAGGTGGGGCATGTGGTGCTGGCGGGCGGGCTGCCGCCCGGCCCGGCCGTGCGCGCGGTGAAGGATGGCGGGGCAAAGCTGATCTGCTTTACGCCCGCTCTGGTGCTGGCGAAGCGCCTGCTGCGAAGCGGGGCGGATGCTCTGGTGATCGAGGGTTCGGAGGCGGGCGGGCATATCGGCCCGGTTTCGCTCACCGTGCTTGCCCAGGAAATCCTGCCGCATATCCGCGATGTGCCGGTTTTCGTCGCCGGCGGCCTGGGCCGAGGGGAGGCGATCCTGGGCTATCTGGAGATGGGCGCCTCGGGGGCGCAACTCGGCACGCGCTTCGCTGCCTCCACCGAGAGCATCGCGCATCCGAACTTCAAGCGCGCCTTCATCCGCGCCAATGCGCGGGATGCGGTGCCCTCCGTGCAACTGGACGCGCAGTTTCCAGTGATCCCGGTGCGGGGGCTGGCCAATGAAGGCACCCGCCATTTCATGGCGCATCAGGCCGAGACCATCCGGCGGTTCCAGTCCGGCGAACTGGACCGCGAGGCGGCGCAGCTTTCAATTGAAAGGTTCTGGGCCGGGGCGTTGCGGCGCGCGGTGATCGAGGGCGATGTCGAGCAGGGTTCGGTCATGGCGGGGCAATCGGTCGGCATGGTTACGCAAGAGCAGCCGGTAGCCGCGATCATCGCTGAACTCATCGAACAGGCGGTTGCCGCCCTGATGGCCCGTGAGCCGCACGCCCCGGCAACCACAGCGGCGTAGCAAGCCGCTCGCCGCCTCACGGCGCCTGTTCGCCCGGCTGCGCGAGCGGCTTGCGAGCGGCGATTCCAGTCTCAGCGAACTGGTCGAGCTGATCGCCTCCGAAATGGTGGTGGAGGTATGCTCGATTTATGTGGTGCGCCCGGGCGAGATCCTGGAACTTGTGGCGACGCACGGGCTCCGCCCTGAATCAGTGGGACGGACGCGGCTGCGGGTCGGCGAAGGCATCATCGGGCTCACAGCGGCGCAGGGCGACGCGCTCAACCTGCCGGACGCGCAGAATCATCCCGGATTTGCCTATCGCCCGGAGACGGGGGAGGAATCCTACGCCTCAATGCTGGCGGTGCCGGTGCGGCGGGCGGGACGGACGCTGGGAGTGATTTCCGTCCAGAGCCGGGAGGCGCGGCTGTTCACCCGTGTCGAGACCGAGGCGATCTCCACCATCGCCATGCTGCTGGGTGAAATACTGGCGCGTCACGGCGCGGCCGGAATTGCCTCGGGCGGCTTCAGCGATGCGGTCTCGCGCCGCTATGCGGGGCATGTCCTGTCACCCGGAATCGTCTGCGGTCCGGCTTTGGCCTATGGTCGGCCAACTGGCCCGCAGCGGGTGCTGGCGGAAAATACTCATGCCGAATTACGCAAACTCGATCATGCGATCGAGACGGCGGATCGGAGCCTGGAAACCATGATGGCGGAAAGCCTGCCGGCGGGTCAGGCGACCAGGGAAGTGCTCGATGCCTACCGGATGATCTCCCAGGGTACGGGCTGGCTGAACCAGGTGCGGGCGGTGATTGCCGACGGGCTGACCGCCGAGGCCGCCGTTGAGCAGGTGGGGAGCGAACTGCGCGGGCGGATGCGGCGCATTCCAGACCCTTATCTGCGGGAGAGGCTGGCCGATATCGAGGATATGGTGGACCGGCTGCTGGCGGCCCTGGGTGCCGGGCGGCCCAAGCCGGAGCGCGCGGACGGCATGATCCTGATCGTGCGCAGGCTTGGCCCGGCAGAGTTGCTGGACTGGCACCGGCGCGGCATCGCCGCGGTGGCAATCGAGGAGGCCAGCCCGAGCGGCCATGCCGCCATCCTGGCCCGGGCGCTGGAGATACCGGCAGTTGCCGTGGAGGGAGGAGCGCTGGAGTCGACGCGCGAGGGCGATGACGCGCTGCTCGATGCGGAGGGTGGAGTTTTCATCCTTCGCCCCGATCCCGATGTCATCCGCCTGTACGACCGGGCACTTGCCGCCCGCAGCACCCGCGCCGCAGCCCTGGCAGCTTATCGTGACCGAGCCTCGGTAACCAAAGACGGCACTTCAGTCACGCTGATGCTCAATGTCGGTCTTTCGATAGAGCTTGAGCAACTCGAACGCACGGGTGCCGAGGGAATCGGCCTGTACCGGACGGAGATCGCCGCCCTGGCGGCCGGCGGGTTGCTGGATGGGGCAACACAGGCGGCGGAATACGACCACATCATCAGCCATACCGCTGGCAGGCGGGTCGTGTTTCGCACCCTCGATCTCGGCGCCGACAAGCTGCTGCCCGGCGAGGCGGAGCCGATCGTGGAAAATCCCGCCATGGGCTGGCGGTCCCTGCGGGTGGGATTGGACCGCCCAGCCATATTGCGGCGCCAATTGCGTGCCCTGCTGATGGGGGCCAGGGGCAGGCCGCTTTCGGTGATGTTCCCGATGGTGGCGACCGTGGCGGAGTTCCGGACCGCGCGGGACCTTCTGGAATCGGAGGCGGCGCGGGTGCAGCCGCCCCCGGAGACGCTGGAGGTGGGCACGATGCTGGAGGTTCCGGCGCTGCTGTTCCAGTTGCCGGGCCTGCTGGCCGAGGTGGATTTCATCTCGCTCGGCACCAATGACATGATGCAGTTCCTCTTCGCCGCGGACCGGGGCGAGCCGCGGCTTTCGACGCGGTATGACGTGCTTTCGGCTCCCATGCTCGAGCTGATCGAAGGGCTGGCCATGAGCTGCGCCGAGGAGGATGTGGGTTTTTCGATCTGCGGCGAGGCTGCGGGGCGTCCCCTCGATGCGCTGGCCTTCGCGGCAGTGGGGGTAAATACTCTGTCAATGGCTGGAAACGCGATCCTGCCGGTGAAGGCCATGCTCGTTGAGGCCGATCTGGAGGAATTGCGGCCCGTGCTGCGGGAATTGCGGCGCTCCGGAGCGGCGGGCGGCAGTCTGCGCGAACCACTCCTGGCCTGGGCGCGGGAGCATAATCTGCCGGTGTGATCCACACCGGAACAGGAAAGGCGGCATCCGGCAAGCCGGATACCGCCTCGGAGACTACAGAATGAAGCGGCTGAGATCGCTCTTGGCGGCCAGAGGGGCCACCCGCTCGTTCACGTAAGCTGCATCGACGTTGATGGTCTCGCCGGCCCGGTCGGTCGCGGAGAAGCTGATCTCCTCAAGCAGCCGTTCCAGCACCGTCGCTAGGCGGCGCGCGCCGATATTCTCGACCCGGTCGTTGATATCGGCGGCAAGGCCGGCCAGCGCGTCCACCGCGTCATCCGAGAAGGTCAGCTCGACCTGCTCTGTATCCATCAGCGCGGTGTATTGCTTCAGCAGCGAATGCTCAGGCTCGGTCAGGATGCGGCGGAAATC